>JAAYOK010000327.1 GCA_012520355.1 Bacillota bacterium
AAACCTCCGAGGTTTACGGCAAGGTAGGGGCTTAAGGAGAGTGTGGGCAGAAAATGACCCATGATCATGAGAAGTAGAATCAGGATCGCGCTCCGGTCTGTCAGTCGCATATTGTCTAGGATTCTTTGCCCGAGACCAAGGAAGAGAAGTACGGTGATAACGGCAAGCATGGTCACGCTCAGAGGCAACGCCGGCATTAGGAAAACTCCTTGTCTACACACTCGTATTTCGCTTAGTGTACAAAAAAAAGGCCTCTTTTATGTAGGGGCCTTTCGAAGCTAGGTTACGATTCAATCCTCGGAATAGAGGGGCCATTTAAATAACCCAGAGGCGGTAGTGGCACGGATGATAATGGCAATCACGGGACCCACCACAATTCCCGTTACGCCAAAGAAGACGATACCTCCGTAGATGGCTAGGATCATGATCAGCGGATGGAGGCCCACTGAATCACCTATGATCTTTGGTTCTGCAAAGTTATGGAAGGCAAAAATGACGAAGTAGAGGATGGTCAGATATACGGCACGATCCATGTCTCCAGCGATAACGCTCATGGCCACCCAGGGCGTGAAAATAATACCGGGCCCTACAATGGGAATTTGATCGAGTATTCCAATGAGAATAGCCAACAAAATCCAATAACGAGTCCCGATCAAGAAAAGCCCAATACCTGCTACTAGTATAGCAAACAGTAACATGACGACACGGCCTTTTATGTATCCGAACAAATCTACGCTGACTGTCTCCCGAAACGTCTTGACTTGATCTCTGGCCCGTGGAGGTACAAATTGCATGAGGGTATCAATAATCTGGTCTTTGTCCCTGGCTATGAAAAACGTAGCTACCAAGGTGATGATGCTCACGACAATAAACGAAGGCAATCCCGTAAACGTTGCTAAGACACGGTTAATCAAGTCTTTCGTTCCTTGTTCTAGGCCAAGTAAGAACTCCTGCACACTGAGCTGAATGTTGAGACTCATCACAGCAGGTAAGTTTTCGTTCAAAACCTCAACCTGTTCCAGCAAATCAGTGGTCAAATTGGTAATGGTTTCCCGGTATTCAGGTAATAATGAAGCTAATTCCACTAATTCTCCAATCAGTTGACTGACTACCATAAAAACTCCATAGGAAGCTAAAGCACCCGCCGCGATTAGTGTTGTAAAGACAGCCGGTCCCCTCGGAACACGCAAACGTCTTACGAGCACACCGATCACAGGCTCCAAGATAATGGCGAATGTAACACCAATGATAAAGGGTAAGAAAGTGGTAGCTAGTTGCTTGGAGAAAAAGAGGAGAAAAGCGGCTAGAGCAAGGAAAATGATGAGGCGTTTTGGCGTTAGATATTCCCTTAATAAGCTCACCAGACAACCCCCTTTTGTTTTTGTTATCAGTATATAACGTTCAAGTATCATTTGCAATAACACCTCAACAAGCCCTTAGTGCTCAGAGATTTCCAGACTTGAGGAAAATTGACACCTTATCCTTTTACTAGTATAATGACAGGACAATCATTCTTAGAAAGAGGTTTCAAAATGATTGGACAATCTAGTCAGAAGAAGCAAAGGGTCGTTACGCTGGGTTATTTGTCCTTAGCCGCACTGTTGCTCTTCCAATCAGCCATGATTGGCGGGATTGTGAGTGATGTTAGCGAAGAAGGAGAAGTCCTTGTACCTGATGTCACAGAAAATCCTGTAGTTGAACCTTCTGAAGAATATGCAGAGCGGGCTGTCTCGACGCAGCCTCAACATGTAACTGTGTATCAAGTGCAACCAGGTGATAGTCTGTATTGGATCGCTGCAACATATGGGCTTTCTGTACAGGAACTGAAGGAACTGAATCGTCTAGATTCTGACTCGATCAGAGTGGGTCAGCGTTTGGTGGTGCCCTTGGATTATCTGAAGTACTATCCAGCAGGTGTGACCTTGTCGGCCCAAGAAGTGGAATGGTTGGCTCAAATGATTCACGCCGAAGCGAGGGGTGAACCTTATCTAGGGCAAGTTGCGGTTGGTGCTGTGATTATTAATCGGATGCTCAGCCCGCAGTTCCCTAACACGTTACGAGGCGTCCTATTTCAACGGAATGCCTTTCAACCCATTCAAAATGGTAGTTTCTATATGACGCCCAATGAGAGTGCCCGTAAGGCCGCCTTCGAGGCGTTAGCGGGTAAGGATCCCACGGGAGGGGCATTGTTCTTTTTCAACCCACGCCAATCCACCGATCGCTTTATGCACAGTCGTCCAACCAAGGTGACGATTGGTAGCCATCGTTTTACAACATAAGAAGGTGCCTTGCGGCACCTTCTTTGACATTAGGAAGTAAGACTTGCTGTATCTCGTGCAATAACCAATTCCTCATCGGTGGGAATGACGAAGACTTTGACTCTGGAATCGGGCGTGGAGATTTCGATATCCTCTCCCCGTTTCTTGTTATTCTCCTCATTAATGGAAATTCCTAAGTATGGGAGATGGGAAATAAGCTGTGTGCGCAGGGCAGGCGTATTTTCGCCAATTCCGGCCGTAAAGACAATGGCGTCCACACCATTCATGGCAGCCACGTAGGAGCCGATATATTTACGGATGCGGTACTCGTAGATATCAAAGGCTACTTTAGCTAGTCTGTCATCTTCTTCGATGCCCTTTTCAATATCACGCATATCACTGACTCCAGCAACACCGAAGAGGCCAGAGTGTTTGTTGAGCATAGAATCGATCTCGTGGAGGGAGAGCCCCTCTTTTTTCATAATGTAGAAAATCGCCCCGGGATCAATGTCACCGCTCCGGGTACCCATCATCAGACCCTCGAGAGGCGTAAAGCCCATGGAAGTGTCAACCGACTTGCCGCCTTCGATGGCAGCGATGCTCGCACCATTTCCTAAATGACAGGAGATGATTTTCAGCTCGGAAATATCACGGCCCATCAGCTCTGCAGCGCGCTGGGACACATACTTGTGGCTTGTCCCGTGGAAACCATAACGTCTGACCTTGTGACGTTGGTAAACGCTGTAGGGTATGGCATACAAAAAGGCATGGGCAGGAATGGTGGAATGAAACGCTGTATCAAAGACAGCTACCTGCGGTGTTTTGGGCATAATTTTCTCTGCAGCCCTAATTCCCATTACGTTAGCTGGATTGTGCAAAGGTGCTAATTCGGCTAGGGAGTCAAGAATATCTTTGGTGCGGTCATTGATGAGTACTGAATCGGAGAACGATTCTCCACCATGGACCACCCGGTGACCAACGGCATCGATTTCGTTCACATTCTTGATCACTCCGTGTTCGGCATGGGTCAAAAGATTGAGGCACTCTCGGATAGCTACAGTATGCTCAAGAATGGGCATCGTATTGGAAACCTTCTCTTTGCCGGTGGACTGATGCGTGATAATGGCATTTTCTTGTCCGATGCGTTCTACGCGTCCTTCCGCTAAGACCTGCTCATTTTCCATAGCGTAGAGCTTATACTTGAGCGAAGAAGAACCACAGTTCAAAACGAAAATGTTCATGATTAATCCTCCTTGTCGCCTTCGTCGTTCGTTAAGACAGCATCATCCTCGGTATATGCAAGAAAACCCAGTCGAGTCTTCACACCTAACCGGCCCTCACGGACATAACGCCGAAGAATGGGACAGGGGGCGTAACGGGGGCCGAATGTCATCTGCAATTGCTCCATCCAGTTTAAGACCAAGTCTAGGCCGAGGCGATCTGCCATTTCCAGGGGACCTTGCTTCATGCCCCAGCTTTCTTTCAGGATGAGCTCTACATCTGCAGCCTGGCAAACCCCTTCGTCAACCAAGTAAGCTGCCTCGTTGATCATGGCCACCAAGGTTCTGGGGTTGACTAAACCGCTACTTTCCTCGATCTCCACCGCTTGTTTTCCGAGCCGCTGGGCGAAGGTTCTGGCTACTTCTACCGCCTGGTCACTCGTACGTTCACCTCGCACAAGCTCAGCGACGGCCACATCGGGAACGGGTGGAATGAAGTGTAAGCCCACCAGCATATCACTGCGACCGATTTCCCTAGCCAGGTCAGAAACTCTCTTGGTGGAACTCGAGGAGATAAACACCACCTCAGGTCGGCATAATTGATCAGCCGTCTGCAAGAGTTCTTTCTTAATCTGCATGTGGTCTAACGTGGCCTCAATTAGTAGATCGGCCTTGCTTAACTCTCTTAGATCCTGGGTATAACTGATGCGGCCCAAGATAAGCCGTTTTTCGGATTCGGTAATTCCCCATTTTGCCAGTTTACGATCGAGACTTTTCCCAATGCGAGCGACGGCATCTGCTCCGCCTGCCCCTTGCGAAAAAAGTACTACATCATAGCCTTTGCTAGCAGCGGCTTGGGCAATGCCACGGCCAAGGCGACCTGCGCCTAGTACTGCAACTCTACGAATATCCATCTTTCAATACCTCCTATATTCACTCCTACACATGATGCTAATTCTAATCTGGCTTCCAGTTTCCTGCTTTTTTCCGAGCTTTTTGGTTGCTATTTACACCGGTTATGATAAAATATCCACAAAATGAAGGGTGTATTCCAGTTCATAAGGGGGCTGCAGTGTGGATTTTCAGGATAAATTTGGGCGCGAAGGAATAACATTTGATGATGTTCTCTTAGTGCCCATGGCTTCAGACGTGTTGCCGTCGGATGTAAATACTGCTACGTGGTTTACGAGGAAGATTCGCCTTAACATACCACTTATCAGTGCAGGCATGGATACTGTTACAGAGTCACGTATGGCCATTGCTATGGCCAGGGAAGGTGGAATCGGGGTGATTCATAAGAATCTCTCCGTTTACGAGCAGGCCGGCGAGGTGGACAGGGTTAAACGTTCCGAAAGCGGTGTTATTGTGGACCCGATTTTTCTCAGTCCTCAACACTTGATTAGTGATGCCCTTGCTCTGATGGCTCGTTATCGCATTTCGGGTGTGCCCATTGTGGACAAGGAGCGTAAGCTCGTGGGTATTCTGACCAATCGGGACCTCGTTTTTGAGGAAAACGTAGATCAGCCCATTGGTAATGTCATGACCAAGGATAACCTAGTCACTGCGCCGGTGAATACCACCCTAGAACAGGCCAAATCTATTTTGCATAAGTATCGTATTGAAAAGCTACCCTTAGTGGATGACAATTATACGTTGAAGGGCCTCATTACCATCAAAGATATTGAAAAAGCGAGACAGTACCCTGATTCTGCCAAGGATGAGGGAGGACGCCTCGTGGTTGCAGCAGCAGTTGGGGTTGGTCCTGATCGCTTGGAAAGAAGTACGGCCTTAGTGGATGCTGGTGTGGATGCTTTAGTCATTGATACCGCCCATGGGCATTCCAAGGGAGTACTGGAAGCTGTGAGGGAGTTGAAGGATCGCTTTGGAGCACGTGTTCAAATTGTGGCAGGCAATGTCGCCACAGCCGCGGCCACGAAGGCCTTAATTGAAGCGGGGGCCGATGGAGTCAAGGTTGGCATTGGACCTGGTTCCATTTGCACTACCAGGATTGTGGCGGGAGTTGGTGTGCCTCAACTCAGTGCCATCTGGGATTGTGCACAGGCTGCCGCTGAATACGGAGTTCCCATCATTGCCGATGGCGGGGTCCGTTATTCTGGAGATATTGTGAAGGCACTAGCTGCGGGAGGCCAGACGGTCATGCTCGGTAGTCTCCTGGCTGGTACGGAAGAAAGTCCTGGTGAGACCGAAATCTATCAAGGGCGGAGCTACAAAGTCTATCGCGGTATGGGTTCACTGGGAGCGATGAAATCAGGTAGCAAGGACCGTTATTTCCAAAGCGATGCCAATAAGCTGGTTCCCGAAGGGATCGAAGGTCGCGTACCCTTTAAAGGTTCTCTCTCTGACGCCATCTTTCAACTCATTGGTGGCCTGAGGGCTGGCATGGGTTATTGTGGTGCTCCTGATTTGCAGACTCTGTATACCAAATCTCGTTTTGTAAGGATTACCCCCGCTGGAACCCAGGAAAGCCATCCCCATCATGTTCAGATCACAAAAGAGGCACCAAATTATCGAATTTAGGAATTGAGAACTATGGCAGACCCTCTGAGATACGCGTACAAGTGGTATAAAGGAGGCGATCACCATTAGTTACTCAGATTTCAGATTCTATTGGAATGCATTACACGGTGAAGCATATCGTTATTGGTGGGAAATTATGACACGTACACCCTATCGCATCAGCAATGTTCAGGCTGTCGGGACGATAGGCAAGAAGAGATGATGTTAAGAAGGGGCGCAGGTGCGCCTCTTTGACTTCAAGGAAGGATGTGACTGACGTGGACCCAAGGTCATGGTGGGCTCTTTTTGTACTTGTGACGCTTGGCCTCATTTCCTTCGCGACGAATCTTTTGCCACCCACAGAGGAAGCCCAGCTCGGACTGGTGGTGCTACAACAAGCTCTCTTCGCACTCGCTGGCGGCGCGGGACGTTTAAGAAAGAAGTCGACATTGCCCGGGAAAAACATGTTTGGCTGGGGTATTAGCGCAGGCTTTGGGATTTACGTCGTGAATCGGATCACGGGGATGCTCAGTCAAAGGATAGCCACTGAGCTTTTGGGCTTGGAGATGGTGAAAACACTTCTCCAGAGGGAAGGCGGCAGTGCGGGTATGCTTCTGAACAGTAACAAACCCCTGATTTTCTTCGGCATCGTGCTCCTTTTGATTCTTGGTGCACCTTTAGGCGAAGAACTTTTTTTCAGGGGTTTACTCTTGAATCTATGGCAAGAACGTTACGGGACCAAAAAGGCGATTTTCTTCTCGGCTTTAACCTTTGCACTCTTGCACTTTTATCTCCTTCAATTCATTCCAGTCTTGATTGCAGGGATTCTCTTAGGCCTGCTCTATGCACACACTAAGAATATCATGGTACCGATCATTGCTCATTCTACAGTCAACAGCCTGGTTCTCTTGACTTGGCTCTTGGGCCTATAGCCGCCAGAACTGATCGACTTCGACCACGAAGACGACGGCACCACCGGCTTCGATTTCAACAGGAACCCCGATGGCTGTTGGTAGCTCCGGTGTCATCTGAGGAATAATCTTCTTGCGCGGTGCACAGGTAGACTTGATGATATCGATGACGGGATCGACTTGACCGTCTTGTACTCCAATCAAGAGGGTTGTATTTCCCTGCAAAAGAAAGCCTCCTGTACTGGCTAATCTGGTGGCTTGATATCCCTTATCTATTAAGGCTTCCATCAAGAAGGCGACGTCATTGTCTTCAACGACCGTAATTACAAGCTTCATGAAGAACTCCCCCTTCCATTCCCTACTATTTTAGACATTTTCCTCTGTATTCCTGTTTAAGTTTCTTTTTCCCTGGAACATTTTCCGAGACAATTTTCATAGATAGTTACCAGTTTCTCTACCATACCTTCGATGGAAAAATGCTTCTCCGCATGTTTTCTGCCAAAGGCACCCAAGGTCAGCATTTTCCCAGTTAAGGGTTTTTTGAGATCCTTGGCGGCCTTACGAGGTGAAAACGGTTCCTTACTAAAACGGCCGCTGAAATTGGTCCATTCCAGGTCAGCCACATTTTCGGGGGTGACGAGACCATCTGAATAGGCACCTAAGACCCAACAAGGTTTACCTGAGGCCATTCCTTGGCGGATGGCCCGGCCGCTCCCGATCACTAGGTCGCTGCTTCTGATTAAGGGCTCAACATCATTGACCCATCCATGGCAAATTACACCGGGATATCTCCAGTTTCCTGCACTGTGGATGTTCCAGCCCCAGGTTAGAAGGGTTTCGGTCATGGCCTGAAAGTTCCCTTCCTTAGCAGGGTTCACTTGGGCCAAAAAGACTGCCTTCTTGTTCCAGGAACAACTGGGGGAAACATCCTTCGGTACAGGAACCCCATTTTCCACAACAAAACTCGCGACATCGAGTTTCCCAAAGATCTGTT
>JAAYOK010000328.1 GCA_012520355.1 Bacillota bacterium
AGTGCCGGCGGGGGCGGTAAGGGCATGCGCTTGGCTCGGGATCGGGATGAATTGATTAAAGCCTATCACACGGCCCGCTCCGAAGCTTCTGCCTCCTTTGGCAATGATGAGGTCTATCTGGAGAAGTTGATTGAATCCCCGCGGCATATTGAAGTGCAGCTCCTGGGGGACAATTTTGGTCAAGTGGTCCATTTTGGCGAGCGGGAGTGTTCCTTGCAGCGTCGTCATCAAAAGCTCATTGAAGAATGTCCCTCTGCTGCCGTTGGCGAAGATTTGCGAAATGAAATGGGACGCGCTGCGGTCTTAGGAGCTACCGCAGTTAATTATCGCAACGCAGGAACCATGGAGTTTTTGCTCGATGCCTCTGGTAAGTTCTATTTTATGGAAATGAATACTCGGATCCAGGTTGAGCATCCTGTGACTGAGATGGTCTATGGGGTGGACCTGATTAAAGAGCAGATTCGTCTCGCCTCTGGCGAGCCTCTGGGCTACGAACAAGAAGATATTCGGCCCTCAGGTCACGCTATTGAGTGCAGAATTAATGCTGAAGCAGTACGCCTAAAATCCCGGCCTTCTCCAGGTCGGATTGAAACCCTCTTAGTGCCTGGTGGTTATGGAGTGCGCTGGGATAGTCATGTCTACCAAGGTTACACCATTCCTCCCTATTACGACTCCATGTTTGCCAAATTGATTGCTTGGGGAGCGGACCGTGATGAAGCGATTGACCGAATGAAAAGGGCCCTGGGGGAACTGACCATCGCGGGCATCGAGACCTCCATTCCCTTCCATCAAGCCATGATGGAAGATTCGTCTTTCCGTGCTGGACGTTTTTCCACGGACTTTCTGGAACAGTGGTTGGCAGAAACGGAATTGTCGCCCAAGGAATAGTTTGGTATAATACTTGCAGGAGGTGTTAGAAAATGTCGGAAACCGAACGACGTAGCGAATTAGGCGAACTGAAGATTGCCAATGATGTAGTTGGAATCATCGCAGGTCTGGCTGCCGTGGAGGTTCCGGGTGTAGCCGGAATGAGCGGAGGAATTGCTGGGGGCATCGCTGAAATGCTAGGACACCGTAACTTGTCGAAGGGTGTTAAAGTAGATGTTGGTGAACACGAATGTGTTGTTGATTTGTATTTGATCATTGAGTACGGCTACAGCATCCCCGAGGTGGCTCAACAGATTCAGGAAAACGTCAAACGGACCATTGAAGTTATGACCGGTCTTGATGTGATGGAAGTGAATCTGCACGTGCTTGGTGTGCAGTTCCCGCAAGAGAAGAAGGGCGAAGAGGCGCAAATTCCAGTACCTAGGGGGAAGTAAGATGATACTTTTGGATCGTGTCTTACTGGGAATTACCGCCCTCCTCTTAGCTGTCTTGGCTGGATTTCTCGTCTCTACTGTGTGGGGGAGTGCCTTTCTGCTGGATTGGCTGAGGTCGCCGAATCTGGTTGTAGATGGTAGCATTGCCGCTTTGATCTTGGTGCTCTTAGCCGTTTACATTCTGGTTTTGGTCACCCGCTTTGAGCGGAAAAAGTATATCGTTTACCCCCGAGAGTTAGGAGAAGTAAAAATCAGCACCGCCTGCGTGGAGAGTCTAATTGTGGAAGCAGCGGAAAAGATGCCCGGTCTAGCACAAGTGCGGGCAACCTTTACCGATGTGGTCAGCCCTAAAGTAACGGTTAGGGTCGTTGTCCATCCCGATCATAATCTTTCTCGACTCTCTGAGGATCTGCAGGATAGTGTGCGCTCCTATGTGGAGAAAACGGTTGGGATTGTCATTCAGGAAGTAGAAGTGTTTGTTGACGGCATCAAAAAAGCAGATGGAGATGACATGACGCAGCTTGACGACTTAATCTAGAGGGGTGCGAGTATGAGAGAACGGTTATTGGAAATACTTGGTACTCACTTAGGCAAGATCCTCGGTTCGATCATGGGTCTCATTGTAGGCTGGATCATTATCGCCTTTGGTATACTGAAAGGCCTTTTTGTTGTGCTCTGTATTGGAGCAGGGTTTTTCTTAGGTGCATATTTGGATTCGCCAAGAAGTGGTAGGGATTTTACCAGTCGATTTTCGAGGTGATCGTAGTTGAGTAGACGACTAGCACGGCAGATTGCGTTTCAGACATTGTTTCAGATTGATTTGAGCAAGGATGATCCTGAAACCGCTCTGCAGCAAAGACTAGATGAAGTGGATTTAAGTCCAGATAATCGGGATTATGTAAGAACAGTGGTAAGGGGTGTGCAGCAGCAAAAGTCGGCTTTGGATGCCCAAATAGGTGCCATTTCCAAGTCGTGGGAGGTCCATCGTCTCGGGTATATTGATCGAAGTATTTTGCGCCTAGCCATCTACGAGATCGTTTTTATGGATGCCATTCCCGTTGGTGTTGCGGTGAATGAGGCGGTGGAGCTCGCCAAGGAATTTGGTGACGATGAATCGCCTCGTTTTGTTAATGGTTTGCTTGGCACTGTGGTTCGAGATGGAGATTTTCAATGAGAGTGTATCTCGGAATTGATACGAGTAGTTATACAACGTCCATGTGTCTTCTTGGTGAGGATGGAAAGATTAAGGCAGATGAACGAACAATCTTGCAGGTGGCTTCTGGTGCCCGAGGTTTGCGGCAATCGGAAGCCTTATTTCAACATGTGCAAAATATCCCGGAGATTACGGCCCGTCTTTCCTCGGCCCTCAAGGGGCACGAACTAGCGGCCATAGGTGTCTCGGTTAAGCCACGCCCCCAGGATGATTCTTACATGCCAGTTTTCTTACCAGGCGTAGCCATTGGCGAGGCTCTAGGCAATTTGCTGGATATTCCCTGTCATCAGCTGACGCATCAAGAAACACATCTTTGGGGCGGTATTGCCAGCGCACATGGTCCCAAAGTGCGTCAGTTTCTTGCCCTGCATCTATCTGGTGGAACCACAGAATTGACTGCAGTTAGGCGTAGGGAAGGAAACAACCAGCTGCAGATTGAGCTCTTAGGAGGCAGCCTAGACCTCCATGCGGGGCAATTTGTGGATCGCCTCGGCGTCAAGCTAGGACTCCCTTTTCCCGCAGGTCCCTCCTTAGAAAGGCTAGCACATGAGACCAGGGAAACAGTGCCGGTTGCCACCTTCCACAGAGGCGGTATGGTAAGCTTTTCAGGGCCCCTCACAGCCCTAGAGAAGAGGGTGGGGGAGGTTTCCCCTGCTGTTTTGGCCCGGACCTGCTTTGCCAGCATTGCTCGGACCCTGGTGAAGTGGATTCGGTGGGCGGAAGAAAGCCACTCCACCCGTGAACTTCTCATCGTTGGAGGGGTGGCTGCAAACCAGTTGATTCGGGAGATTCTTCAGGAACAACTCCCTGCTTGGAAACTCTATTTTGCAGCACCCAGATATAGCGTGGATAACGCTTATGGGGCTGCCTTTTTCAGTTTCGTATCCTCTGGAAAGGCGGGTGAAGCGTTTGCAGCAACCTATTTCAGTGAGTGAACTAACAAAGCGGATCACATTTGCTCTTGCCGGCCCGGAGTTTCAGAGTGTGGTTGTGGAGGGGGAGATCTCCAACTTCGTTCACCACCGTTCGGGGCATATGTACTTTTCATTGCGTGATGAGCACAGTAGAATTAAGTCTGTGATGTTTCGGGGACGCAACCAACGTCTGACTTTCCTACCCAAAAATGGAGATACCCTAATTGCAGTGGGATCCATTGGCGTTTATGAACCGAATGGCGAATACCAACTGTATGTGGATCTGCTCCTGCCTCGGGGAATCGGAGACTTACACTTGGCTTTCGAGCGGCTGAAGGACAAGCTCGAACAGGAAGGATTGTTTGATGCGACGAGAAAACGACCTTTACCTTTTCTTCCCCGAAGAATTGGTGTGATTACCTCTCCCTCTGGTGCCGCCCTAAGAGACATTCTCCATGTACTCAAGAGGCGTTATCCGGGCGTAAAGGTGTTAATCTTTCCCGCCTTGGTCCAGGGGGAAGGCGCTCCCTCTAGCCTGATAGAGGCCCTTTTGCGGGCCCAAGACACCGATGTGGATGTGATCATTATGGGGCGTGGCGGTGGTTCTTTTGAGGAACTAGCGGCCTTTAATGATGAAGGCTTGGCTCGGGCCATTGCCCACTCCTCCATTCCCATCGTTTCTGCTTGTGGTCATGAAACGGACTTTACCATAGCTGATTTTGTGGCAGATTTGCGAGCTCCTACGCCTTCGGCAGCGGCAGAAATCGTAGTCCCCAGGCAAGAGGAACTCATGGCTCAGGTTCAATCCCTACAGGATCGCTTGGTGGGTTCGTTGCAACGGCGCATTCAAGCCGATCGGCGTTATGTCGGACAACTCAGTCAAAGCCCAATGTTATTACGGCCTACACATCATCTCAATCAACGCAGGCAGCGCTTGGATGAGTTAATGAGTAGTCTCATTCGTTACCAGCGCCATGGCGTTTTACCCAGGAGGGAAAAGCTTGCTGGGATCGTAGGTAAACTCCAAACCTTAAGCCCCCTTGCAACCCTCGCCCGTGGCTATGCAATTTGCCAGGCTGAGGATGGACAGGTTTTGCGTCAGGCCAAGAACGTTGCTACAGGGGATAAGGTCTCTGTGACTCTCCATGAGGGATCGTTAGCTTGTGTGGTAGAAGGGAGAACGACATGAGTGAAATGAAGTTTGAGGATGCCTTAGCCCGTTTGGAAGAGATCGTACGCAGCTTAGAACAAGGTGAAGCCCTGCTCGACGAAGCACTTGTTCTCTTTGAGGAAGGTGTGAAGTTGGCCCGCTTCTGTAATGAACAGCTTGATCAGGCGGAAGCCAAAATTGAAATGATGCTAAGTAATGGTCAGATCGAGACATTTGAGGTGAATGAAACGTGAAACAGTTGGTCCTGCAAGTTGAAGCGATTTTGGATCAGGCTCTGCCTTCTGAACAGACGGCTCCCACCGTGTTGCATGAATCCATGCGCTATTCTACCCTAGGAGGTGGCAAGCGTTTGCGGGCTCTATTGGCCATGGGGGCCTGTGCTGCGCTCGGGGGAGATGTCAACGCGACATCGGGTCTAGTAGCGGCTATAGAAATGATTCATGCCTATTCCCTCATCCACGATGACTTGCCCTGTATGGATGACGATGATCTAAGGCGGGGTAAACCCACCAATCACATCGTGTATGGTGAGGCTGTGGCTGTTTTGACAGGTGATGCTCTATTGACGGAGGCCTTCGCAGAGCTTGCTCGTATGCCAGAAAAATGTGGGATTGATTACCAGACTACGGTCCAAGTGATCGCTGAAGTTGCCCAGGGAGCCGGTTCTCAAGGGATGGTTGGTGGCCAAATCGTCGATATCGCCAGCCAAGAGCAACAGATGGACGAAGAAACCCTGCGTTACATTCACCAGCACAAAACTGGCGCCCTCTTTCGAGCCGCCCTACGAGGTGGGGCCTTAATTGGCGGAGCCAACGCGGAGCAACTGGCGGCCATAACCCGGTATGCCGAGAACTTTGGTTTGGCATTTCAGATCACCGATGACATTCTTGATGAAACGGGCGAGGCCGAGCAACTCGGCAAGGCGGTTCAGACCGATCAGGCCCGGGGCAAGCTTACCTATCCACGACTCTTTGGTCTGGAAGAATCGCAGGAGATGGCCCGGCGCTGTGTGGAGGAATGCCATGCTTCTCTAAGCAGTTTCACGGACCAGGCAGATTTGCTACGGGAGTTAGCCTCCTTTATCATCCAGCGAGACCATTAGGTTACTTGCTTCTGTTAAAAAACCTATGATATAATAAAGCCAACCTAAAGGTGAATGGCGCAGTATTCTAGTCGTCAATCCTTTTCTTGAAAACGGGCCTAAAAATCCGTTGAGGGCACATCGATGAAGTCTTTGGTGGTGGCTTGCGACGCCCAGTCGGGGGTTGCTGCTGAGGGTTAAGGATGGAGGGCGATCTGCAAGGGCATGCAGGCGTTGACCCTCTATCCACGGAGACCCAAGACTGTGGAAATATGGAGAACGTGTTTTTACGGCTTGGGATTAAACCTGCACGCGATACGCATTTGCAACCTATTCGTACATTAGTGTTGGGTGCAGTGTAGCCTGTCTTGCGTGGTGTTTGGGGGATAGTGGTTTGAGGCAATGTGTCTTTGGCCAAGGCCCGTTGCCGGTCCAGAATCTGGACACACCCTTGAAACCTTCACTGCAAAAGAGACTAGAGAATGGGACTTGATGTTGAGGAAAACTCCTAGACTGTTTCTCACTTGAGATGGTGAAGTGGGGATTACGGTGTGGTCTAAGTGGTAATCCAGCCTCGTTTATGGTGACAAGCGAAGGAGTCGGAAAGGGGAAACCGCCAATTACGGTGACGGATTGGATGATTCCTGGGAAAACCTGCTGGACCAAAGCCACAATCTTTACTCATTTCATCGCCATTTACCTCGGTATTATGTCAAGAAAGAGGCTAGCTCTGGCCTATGCAGACACGATGGCGGAAAGTACTTACATTAACAATCATTACATTCTTGGTTTCTTTGGCTTTCAATTTGGGTAGTAACAGCGTATTGTCGTTTGTACCATTGACATTAGGCTTAGTGTTACTACTTTTTATTATCTTAATCGGTGTCATCTTCGATATTATTGGGGTGTCAGCCACAGCTGGGGAGGAGGCTCCTTTTCATGCCATGGCGTCCAACAAGATCCCCGGAGCAAAACAGGCCATCTGGCTTGTGAGACATGCTGATTCTGTTTCCACTTTCTGTAATGATCTCATTGGAGATGTAGCGGGAACCTTGAGTGGTGCCATTGGTGTAGCCATCATCTTCAATTTGGGAGCGCTTTCTGCAGGACTTGGGGAGACACTAGCCAATACATTTATAGTGGCGTTAATTGCTGCTCTTACGGTAGGTGGAAAATCCATCGGCAAGAACTTTGCCATATCCAATTCCACCACGATTTTGATCCTCGTAGGACGTCTTCTGCACTCTTTGGAGCGATTTGGCATAAGCATGGGCTCCAACGCAGGAAAAAAGAAGAAGAGGTAAATTGAATGGATCGTACTTGGCTTGAACGTGTGAATTCACCAGAGGACATTAAGCAACTCGATGTGCAAAGTCTAGAGCTTTTAGCTGAAGAAATACGCACCTACATTATTTCTACAGTCGAGAAGACCGGCGGTCATCTCGGAGCCAATTTGGGAGTTGTGGAACTGACTCTGGCACTACATTCGGTGTTGGAGACACCAAAGGATAAGATTATTTGGGATGTGGGGCACCAGTGCTATACACATAAACTGATCACGGGACGTAAAGATCAGTTCCATACGCTTCGCCAATGGCAAGGGATCTCGGGCTTTCCATCGCCTAGGGAGAGTGAGCATGACCCGTTCGGGGTAGGACATAGTTCTACCTCTATTTCCGCGGCGGCTGGCATGGCCATTGCCCGGGATCTGAAAGGTGAAGATTACCGCGTGGTTGCCGTTATTGGCGATGGAGCTCTCACGGGTGGAATGGCCTTTGAGGCACTTTGTCATATTGGATCCCTCGGCAAAGACTTGGTTGTCATTCTCAATGACAATGCCATGTCCATAACCAACAATGTTGGCGCCCTCAGTGACTATCTAGGTCGGATTCGTTCAGACAGTACATTGTATCGAGCCCGTGCTGATCTATCCGTATTCCTGCGCAAGATACCCCTGGTGGGTAAGCCCATGGCACAGGTGGCGCATAAGTGCAAGATTGCCCTCAAGAATATGCTACCAGGCCAGCTTTTTGAGGATTTAGGTTTTGCTTATCTAGGACCCTTTGATGGACACAATATCCCCCGTCTGAAAAGGGCTATCAAGGCTGGGGTTGAACGGGGAGGTCCTGTACTCTTGCACGTCTATACCCAAAAAGGTCGGGGGCATCGCTTGGCTGAGGAAGATCCCCAGCGTTACCATGGCGTAGGACCTCTAAAGGTGGTAGGTAGCAATCAACAGGAGCTGTCTTATAGTCAAGTGTTTGGTCAAGCACTGGAAAGCCTCGCAGAGCAGGACAAAAGGATTGTGGCCATCACTGCAGCCATGGCTGATGGAACGGGTTTGGGCGGGTTTGCCAAACGCTATCCCGATCGGCTTTTTGATGTGGGAATTGCCGAACAGCATGCCCTAACTTTAGCTGGAGGTATGGCCAGGGAGGGGCTACGGCCAGTTGTGGCCTTATATTCCACGTTCTTACAGCGCGGTTATGATCAGGTGATCCATGACCTCGCCCTGCAAAACCTTCCTGTTGTAATCGCAGTGGACCGAGCTGGTGTAGTCGGCGATGATGGTCCAACACATCACGGGGTCTTTGATATTAGTTTCTTGCGGACCGTGCCTAATATGACCCTTTTGGCGCCAGCCTCAGGCAGTGAACTTGTGGCCATGTTGACCTGGGCTTTAAAACAAAATGGTCCTGTAGCCATTCGCTATCCTCGGGCTAGTGCAGGTCTAGAGCAGATTGAACCGAGCTTCGAACCAGAGCAGCCGGTTCCCTCTATCACGGTAAGAAGTGGTCATGATGCGGTCATCATGGCTGTAGGTCCCATGGTGGAAGTGGCCTTGGAGGCCGCCGGGCTTCTGGAGCCAGAGTATAGCATCAGTGTGGTCAATGTGCGATCGCTTAAGCCTCTGGATCGTTCCCTTCTGAGGATAGCCCGGGGTAAGAAAGCGGTCTTAACCTTGGAAGACCACGTCTTATCTGGCGGTTTCGGCAGTAGTATTCTTGAACTTCTCCGGGAAGAGACATCAGTTAAGGTGGAATGTCTCGGTTACCCCGATACATTTATACCCCAGGGAAGTATTGGGCGTCTCCATGCAGAATACGGTTTGAGTGCCGAGAATGTAGTCCAGACGGTGCGCAGGTTACTTGCGGGGCGCTCTTTAAAAGCCGTTGCTAGGAAGGATCTTTAGTTTTGGTTATGATGCGACTTGATCGATTGCTCGTAGACCGGGGTTTGGTTTCATCCAGGCAAAGGGCTAAGGAGCTGATAGAAGAGGGACTGGTTGTAGTCAACGGAAAACGAAGTGCGAAGCCGAGTACGCAAGTTTCAAGCGACGCTACCATCGAAGTGTTAGGCAGTGTTTTGCCCTATCCCAGTAGGGCGGGATTGAAACTAGCCAAAGCGCTGAAGGTTTTTTCCATCGACGTAGAAGGTTGCATCGCTCTTGATGTAGGGGCGTCAACGGGGGGGTTTACCAGTTGTCTCTTGCAAGCAGGCGCCGCGTTGGTGATTGCGGTGGATGTGGGGCAGGATCAACTGGTGGAGGAACTTCGCCTCGATCCTAGGGTTCTGGTGTATGAGAAGACAAACATTCGGGACCTCAGCGTGGGTCAAATACCGCGTCCGGTTGATTTGGCCACCATTGATGTCTCGTTTATTTCCCTAACGAAAGTATTTCCCGCGGTAAAGCCTCTCCTAGCATCCAAAGGCCAGGTCGTAGCTTTGATCAAGCCTCAGTTTGAAACGGACGGTGATGGTCTGAACAAGCATGGGGTGATCCAGGACCGCAGGGTGCATCTGACCTATCTTCCTCCTCTCATCGAGCAATTGCAGGGAATGGGTCTGGGACTTATGGGCTTTGATTACTCTCCCATTAGTGGCGCAAAGGGGAATATTGAATACTTGGCTCACTTTGTCTTAGGAGCCCAGGTGCGTGATTCTCGAGACATAGTCTCAAGGGTAATCGAGACGGCCTGGGGCCAGTTGCTGTAGAAAGGAAGGGTATAATGGATATTGGTATTGTACCAAATACTGGTAAGGCTGTTGCCATGAGGCTCGGGGATGAACTGGCCAGCTTTCTCCAGGCACGAGACATCGGCTATGAAATGATTCTTCACCCTTCCCTCACGAACCTTGCTGGCCTAGACCTTGTGATCGTCTTGGGCGGAGATGGTACATTGTTGAATGCAGCTCGACTTACGAGTCAGGTGAAGGTACCTGTGTTTGGCGTCAATGTGGGTCACTTAGGTTTCTTGACTGAGGTAGAGACCGATGGTCTGTTTCCGGCCCTGGAAAAGTTTCTTGCTGGTGAATACAGTATTGAGGAGCGCATGCTCATAACGGCTTCTGTGCTGCGTAGTGGTGTGGAGACGGCTCGTTATGTTGCTCTAAATGATTTCGTGATCACCCGCGGTACATTCGCCCGGATCATTGACCTGAGTATTTTTGTCGGTGATCAACATGTCACAGACTATTCAGCGGATGGGGTTATCGTGGCTACATCCACGGGTTCAACAGCGTATTCCCTCAGTGCCGGCGGGCCCATTATTGAACCGTCCTTGGAGTGTGTTTGTATCACACCCATTTGCGCCCATTCCCTCGCGGCTCGTTCCGTTGTAGCCAGGGCAGATGCTAGGATTACGGTTCATCTCAATAGCGTGAGTGAGGAAGTTATGTTTACCATTGACGGACAACATGGTTTTCCCCTGCGAGCTGGGGATCGGGTGACAATTCAAAGAGCGGAAAAGCCTGCCTTGTTTGTTAAATTGAGTGGGCGGGGTTTTTTTCAAGTATTACATAGTAGGCTGAAAATGCCTCAGAGTTGGGGTGGCAATCATGAAGAGTAGTAGGCAAAGGAAGATTCTAGAGATCGTGGCGGAGCACGAGGTGGAAACGCAAGAAGAATTGATGGAGCTCCTGCACAATCTAGGACACCGGGTGACACAGGCCACCATTTCTCGAGATATGAAGGAGCTACGACTGGTAAAAGTACCAAATAGTCGAGGCGGAGCTAAGTATGCCATTCAGGCCAATGTTACACGGGGTGATTTGATCCGCAGAGCGAGGCGGATCTTCGAAGATTATGTATGTAGTATTGATTTTAGTGGGCCCTTAATTATGCTGAGGACGTATCCCGGTGGGGCCAATGCTGTCGCGGCCGTTATTGACGAGTTAGATTGGCCTGAAATGATCGGCAGTATAGCAGGGGATGACTCGATTTTGATCCTAACGCATAGTGAATATCCTAAGATAGCAAAACCCACCGGTTCTACGGCGGTCTTGTTTAATCGACTTCAGGAGTTAATGAAGGAGTGAGCCTGTGCTTAACGAGTTGCAGATTCAAAATTTCGCTCTAATCGAAAGCCTTGAATTGTCGTTCTATTCTGGATTTAGTGTCTTGAGTGGAGAAACGGGTGCTGGTAAATCCATCATTATCGATGCGCTTGGTCTGCTCTTGGGGGCGAGAGCGTCTGCGGAAATGATTCGTACAGGTGCAGAGAGCACGCGGATTTCTGGGAGGTTCTCCCATAACACCAGCTCCAAGGGATTGGTAGCTGAGTGGGGTATGCCAGAAGAGGACGATTTGGTCATTACCCGGGAGATCAATGCCAGTGGTCGTAATAAGTGTTGGATCAATGGTCAACTGGCCACAGTGGGTCAACTAGAGCAACTCGGATCTTGTCTGGTGGATATTGTGGGACAGCATGATAGTCAAAGCCTCTTAAATCCCCAAGGACATGCCCCTCTTTTGGATCTATTTGGTGGCCCAGAACACCTAGCTCTTCTCCAGCGCGCCAATGAACGGGCCCGAGCGTGGTCCCAGGTAAGGGCAGAGCTGAATCGTTTGCAAACAGATGAACGGGAGCGCAATCGGCGAATCGACCTGATGACCTATGAAGTGGAAGAGATCACAGCAGCCAATCTCAAGCCTGGTGAAGATGGTGAGTTAGAAACAGAACGCTCTCGTTTGGCCAATCTCCACCGGATTCGGAAGGCATTACATTTTGCTTTAGATGTATTGGGTGAAAACTATGATGAGCGGGAGTCTCTTTTGAACAGCCTATCAGCGATTGAAGCGGAGCTCAACAAAGCGGCGACACTGGACCCTTTTTTGCAGCCCCTTCTGCAGCGGTATACCGGCCTTTCCCTGGAACTCCATGACGTTTATGGAGAATTTCGGGGATATCTACATCAACTGCCAGGGGATCCTGGGAGGCTCGATGCCATAGAAGAACGCCTCGATTTAATCGATAGTCTCAAGCGCAAATATGGAAGTACAGTCGAAGAAATCTTGCTCTACCTTCAGACAGCTGAGGAAGAACTTGACAAGCTACAAAATGCCACAGTGAGGGCGGATGGCCTGGAACGAGAAAGTCAGAGTCTAAAAGAGCAGTGGCTCCAGGATGCGCAGCTGCTCACCGAGAGCCGCAAAATCGTGAGCTCAAGGCTTGAGCGACAAATTGAAAAGGAACTGGCTGACTTATCCATGGATAATACCAAGTTTAAAGTGGCCTTCTTACCAAAAGCAGTAGACACGCCTGGACAGGGGGGCCAAGAAGAACTGGAGTTCATGATGGCACCCAACATCGGGGAAGATCTGAAGCCTCTAGCAAAGATTGCTTCCGGCGGGGAACTATCCCGTGTGATGTTGGCGGTAAAAGCGATCTTGATCGAAGTGGAACAAACCCCCACGGTCATTTTTGATGAGATTGATGCCGGAATCGGCGGACGGACGGCAGTCAACTTAGGGGAGAAACTCAGTCCCTCAGCAGGGTTCGCCAGGTACTATGCGTTACCCATCTGCCGGTAGTGGCAAGCTACGGCAAGCATCATTATTCTGTGCAAAAGTCCGCTAAGGGTCAGCGTACTACTGTTAGTGTGAACGTATTGACCGCCAATGAACGTGTAGAAGAGCTCAGCAGGATGCTGGGGGGATCTTCCGATCAGGTGGTCACGTTGGAACACGCTCGAGAGCTCCTCAAGCGGAGTGATTCAGTAAGATAATGCCCTCCTCTGCCAGCTAGTTCCTTCAATATCCCTTTGGTTCGCAGGGTAACCTACACCCATGAAAGAAATGTGAGGGGGTAGGTAGCTTTGTGAGCAAGGTCTTGCTCCGCGTGGGGCTGACATTTATCCTAATTTGTCTCTTGGTCTTGGCCACTGCGCCATATTGGGTCTCAGCTGTGGGGATTCCCAGTGAACTTCGGGTGTTTCCTGGAATGGAACTGCAGCTTGATTTAAAACCGCCCCTTCGAATCCTGGATCAGGCTGGTTTAGAGGTGCAAGGATTTTTTGATACAGAAAATCTCGGGACCAGTGTCTACAGGGTGAACTTGTTTGGGTGGTTACCTCTAACTGAGGTTATCGTTGATGTCGTTCCTCTAGTTCGGGTGTTCCCAGGGGGACAGTCCATCGGGGTCTTATTGAGTTCTGACGGGCTTTTGATTTCGGATCTTGGGTCGGTTCTGGATCA
>JAAYOK010000055.1 GCA_012520355.1 Bacillota bacterium
ATAGCCTTGGTGAGTTTTCTGGTGGCCGCAAGCCCATGCTGGTAAAATTTGTTCCAACCGCACGTTATATCATCGGTGTTAACTTGGGAGGGGCGGAACCACAAGCGGTTTTATCCGACTTAAATGGGGAATTTGTGAGCTCCATTGTAACCGGTTATTCCCTGGACTTAGAGGAGGATCCGGTGGCTTCGATTGTTCAGTTAATCGAAGACTTGAGGCAATCCCACCCCTTTGCCTGGGAACGAGTCATCGGTATCGGTATCTCCGTTCGGGGTTCATTTGATATTACCAATGGGTACTACTATCTACCAGGTCGAAGGGCACCCATCACGTTGCAGGGCGATTTAGAAGAGCACTTTGGAGTGCCCGTGATTCTAGAGAGAAATGCCAGTGCTGCTGCCCTTTCCGAATGGGTACAGAGACAAGACATGGGGATTCGCCACATTCTCTTTGTCAACTTAGATAAGGGAGTCAGTTCCGGACTTATCGTTGATGGTCAGCTCGTCCGAGGTTTCTTGGGTAACGCGGGGGAGTTTGGTCATGTCTTTGTGGATCCCCAGGGCGAGGTCTGTCCCGATTGTGGCCAGAGGGGATGTTTGGAAACAGTGGTCTCCCTTGGTGCCATTGTGGCGGCGGCCAAGCGTCGCGGTCTACCCTTACAAGAAAAGGCGAAGCCCTTAGAAGCCTACCTTGAACTTATTAAGAGTGTCCGTTCTGGTAACAAGATTGCCGCAAGCTGTTTTGAACCCGTGATTGAAAGCCTAGGTCGTTCCCTTACGAGTTTTGTCAATGTGATTAATCCTCAGCTCGTGGTCATTGGGGGTCGGGTGATTTGGCACTACCCCGAGCTATTGGCTGAATTAGCCGATTGCGTTCGTTCCAAAAGCTGGCCTTACTCTCGGAAGGGCTTAGAGTTTGCTGTGGCCACCGAGGATAAACACAACTTCTTGCATGGAGCCATCACCTTGATTCTCGAACGACTCTTTGTGTCCATGGGTGATCAGTTTGTGGGAGATTGGAACGCACATAAAGAGTTGATGGGTGGGCGGAAAAATGCGACTTAAGGTGCTCGCCTGTGAGGTGTTGACCCGAGAGATCTGCTACTTAGTGGCTCACTCGCCCCATGTTATCGATCTCACGTTTACGAAAAAGGACGGTCATGATCTGGCAGAATGTTTGCGCCAGGAGATTCAAAGGGAAATCGATGGGGCAAATGATGAAGGGTATGATGCCATTCTCCTAGGCTACGGACTCTGTGGAAACGCGACAGTAGAACTGAAGGCAAGGGGGATTCCCCTTGTCATTCCCCGGGCCCATGACTGCTGTACGCTTTTCTTGGGCTCAAGGCTGAAGTTTAAAGAACTCTTTGGAGATAACCCCAGCCAGCCCTTTAGTTCCCTGGGTTATATGGAAAGGGGCGACCAGTATAGTCATAGTCCAGCTCTCCGTAAAATCCTGGGACTAGACAGGACCTATGAGGATTATGTCCTGCAGTACGGCGAAGAAAACGCCAGGTATATTATGGAGACTCTTAGTCTAACACTTGACTTGACCGAGCACCAACAGAAGGTTCTCTACATTGAAATACCAGAAACCCATCAGCCCGGGGCAGAGGAAGAGTTTCGTCAGAAAGCTGCCGCGGATGGCAAGGAGTTTGTCCCGATCAGAGGCGATCTAAGCCTTCTCCGCAATTTGCTCCATGGGCAATGGAACGAGGAGGATTTTCTTGTGGTTCCTCCAGGTGAGACCATCGTCGGGGTCTATGACTGGGATACAATTTGCCGAGCAACTCGAATTGAGGAGAAAAACGATGAAAATCTTGATTCGTAGCCACCATACCGACCGAGAGGTGCCCATCTTCCCTGGAGACACAGTCTTTGATGCTATCCTCCGTTCGGGCCAAGCTCTGGATGCCTATTGCGGAGGCAATGGGAGTTGCGGCAAGTGCAAAGTCTATTGGGTCCAAGGGGCAAAGGAAGTTCTGGCTTGCAAACTTCCAGCCCAGGATGGGATGATGATCGAAACCACGAGTTCCAATGGGATGCAAATTCTCGAAGCATCAGTAGAGAAAGAACTCCAGATCAATCCTGTTGTTCAAGCTGAAGGAGCCTCCTTTGGTGTAGCGCTTGATCTTGGAACCACAACGATTGTAGGCTATCTACTGAATCTCCAAAGCGGCAAAGAGCTGGCCATAAGGTCCATGGCCAATCCACAGCGCATCTATGGAGCCGATGTCATCTCCCGCATCGCTTATACCCAGAGGGAAGCAAAGGGAGTAGAGAAGCTACAAGAGGTGTTGATCGCTGCTTTAAACCAGCTCATTATGGAACTTTGCCAAGCAGCGAGTGTTGAACGGGAAGAGATTCTTGCCATGACCATTGCCGCTAATACGGTGATCTTACATACCCTCCTGGGAGTTAGTGCCGCTAGTATTGCTGCAGCACCCTTCGAACCCGTGTTCACCGAAGCAAAGGAACTAACGTCACGTAGCCTAGGGCTTGGGATATCGAAGCAAGGCAAGGTTTTTCTTCTCCCGAGTGTCTCGGGTTATGTGGGCGCAGATATCATTGGGGGGCTCTTGGTCTGCGATCTGGAACAAAGGGAGGGCTATTCCCTCTTGCTTGACATTGGTACCAATGGAGAAATCGTCTTAGGCAATCGCCATCAAATGTTAGCCTGCTCCACTGCCGCGGGACCCGCTTTTGAAGGTGCCAATATTTCCTCTGGTCTCGCTGGCGTGAGGGGGGCCATCGCCTCCTTTCGGTTGCAGGCCGGGGAGAGACGATATGAGACAGTGGGCGGCATGGCTCCATTAGGGATCTGTGGCTCAGGCTTAATCGATATCGTGGCTGAGCTTCTAACCCATGACTTTGTGGATTCTACCGGGGCGTTTCGGCAAGCAGATTTGCTTGAACCTTGGCAACGGGAAATGCTAACCACAGTGGATAATCAGCCAGCTTTTGTGGTGGTGCCCCTAGGTTCTGGACAAAAGGAAATCTTGTTTACCCAAAGGGATTTGCGGGAAGTACAGCTAGCCAAAGGCGCGGTACGGGCAGGCCTGCTGACTCTGTTAAGGGAGGCCCAGATCGGCTGCGAAGAGATTGAAACCCTCTACGTAGCCGGTGGATTTGGTAACTTTGTTGATGTGCAAAGTGCCTGTAAAGTGGGTTTGATTCCCCCCGAGTTAGGGACGCGGGTCATCCGCATCGGGAATGGCTCGGGTTTCGGGGCCAAGCTTTGTCTTTTAGATCAGGAGCAACTCGTCCGCGGCACCAAACTCAAGGAGATGATCCGCTATATTGAGCTTTCCAGCCGCTTAGACTTTCAAGACTTTTTTATGGAGTCGATGCTCTTTTAGAATAGATCTGATGTAAGGAGGGATCGCCATGGGGCAGAGAACCTTAGTGGAGGCTGCTAAGCAAACTGCGGAAATGTATGCCATAGCTTGTCAAGTTGGCTGCAAGGTTGTGGATTCACAAGGCGAACTCATCGCCTCCTTTGGAGATGACAAAGGGCATTCCCTCTGTGAACTTCTGGCTGGGTCTAAGGCTACCTTAGATTCCTGCCGCCAAGCCTATTTATATGGTGGTTACCAAGCGGAGAAGCTCGGAGAGTATTACATTTACTTTTGCCCAGCGGGCCTTTGCATCTGGGCGGTACCCATTGTTGAGCGAGGAGTGGCCGTGTATTACTTAATCGGTGGTCCGGTTCTCCTGCATGAAATTGATGACCTGCTGCTTACGGATATTTATCGAAGTAATCCCAAGAATTCTCTGGACGAAGGAGAAGTACGGCAAAGACTAGCTCAGCTCTCGGTTGTGGGACCAACACGCACTCGCTGTTTAGCTGAGGTCCTCTTTGGCCTGGCCCAAAGCCTCATGAGAAAGGACTTATCCCTCCTTGAACAGCGCCGAAGCTTCCAGGCCCTAGGGGCGGGGATTGGCGAAGTGATTCATGACAATAAGTTGGACCCGAATGTCACGGATGGTTATGTCTTTGGTCTGGAAAGCGATCTCATCTTTGCGGTGAAAACGGGGAATCAAAAGCAAGCTCGCAAGATTCTAAACGAGATTTTAGGTGCTCTATATTTCGAAGACACGAGTTTTGCCGTGAAGAAATCACGCCTCATTGCCCTAACCGCCATTCTAGCCCGGGCGGCCATTACCGCTGGAGCTGATTTAGACGTGATTTTTGGGCTCGAGAATTCCTATTTACTGCAAATTCAAGATGAAGACGATTTACTGGAACTTTCAAGATTACTCGTTCCTCTCCTGGAGCGATTTATCGCCTGCACCTTTGAACTGCGTAATGTGAAAAACCGTGACCTGATTTATCAAGCCATTAGTTATATTAGGCAGAATTATAACGGCGATCTCCCCCTCGAGGATGTGGCGGAGCAGGTAGGTTTGACTCCCACCTATTTCAGTAAGCTCTTTGGAGAAGAAATGGGGATGGCCTTCACCGATTACTTAAACCGGGTGCGCATCGAAGCAGCCAAACTACTTATGCAAGAAGATTTATCCCTTGCGGAGATTAGCTTGCGCGTGGGATTTAACGATCAGAGTTATTTTTCCAAAGTATTTCGCAAGTTTGAGGGCCTGTCCCCTTTGAAGTGGCGTAGAAAAACCTATGCTTAGGTAGTCGTCAGATTACAAAAAGACACTAAGAACTTACAATACGGGTGGAACTTAACATTGCTATAATCAAAGTGAGAACATATTCTAGGGGGAATTAATTTGGTTCTTCAAGGAGTAAATCAAGCTTTACAACGTGGCGATGTTAGTGGTGTGAAACAGGGAATCCAAGAGGCCCTCGCGCAAAACATGGAGCCCAGGACAATTCTGTACGATGGACTCCTCTCAGCCATGGAAACGGTGGGGGTCAAGTTCAAGAACAACGAAGTGTTTGTACCCGAGGTGCTAATTGCAGCCCGGGCCATGAATGCCGGTATGGAACTCCTAAAACCCAAGCTCGTGGAAACAGGCGTAGAATCCATCGGGAGTGTGGTCTTGGGTACAGTTCGAGGCGATCTCCATGATATTGGCAAGAACCTGGTGCGGATGATGCTAGAAGGGGCCGGTCTGACCGTCTATGACTTGGGTGTGGATGTCTCCGCGGAAAAATTTGTGGCAGCCATCGAAGAACATAATCCAGATATTGTGGGCCTTTCAGCCCTCTTAACCACTACTATGGGCGAGATGAAGGGCGTGATTGAAGCGATTGAAGCTGCGGGCCTCAGGGATCGGGTTAAGATTATGGTTGGTGGCGCCCCGGTGACCAGCAAGTTTGCTCAAGATATTGGTGCGGACCTTTACGCTAAGGATGCAGCAGAAGCGTCCTTTGCAGCTAAGAAGTTCCTTCAGTAGAGGTGAGACGATGAAACCAATTGAGCGGGTTAGCCTGACTCTTCAGCACCAAGAGGCGGATCGAATTCCCGTTTACCCTTTGCTCTGTGGTGCCTCTCGCCAGCTTGTGCAGGCCAGTTACCCTGTGTGGAGTACAGATATGGATGTCTGTGCCGAAGCGTATGAAAAGGTGACGGATGCCTTTGAGTTGGATATCATTTGTACCCTCATCGACTTGTCGGTGGAGGCTGCAGACTTTGGCCAATCTATCATCTATCCAGAGCAGGAAGCAGCTCACCCTGACATCAGCAACTATCTGATCAAGGATAGGGACGGCTACCTGTCTTTAGAGCCGATTCAGCTAAAGCAAGCCAAGCGTATGATGGGCCATGTCAAGCTTTGTGATCGTTTAGTCAGGAATAAAGGGAAAGACGTTCCTGTGGTTGCCTTTGTTTTTGGTCCCCTTGGGATCCTCAGTATGATGCGGGGCCAAGGGCAAATGTTTATGGATCTCTTGGACGATCCTGAGGCGGTCAAACATGGCGTTTCGGCCATCACAGAAACGCTTTTGGAGTATGTAGACGCTTTAGCGGCCACGGGGGTTCAAGCCATTATGCTTGATACCTTATTTGCCTCCCAATCCATCATGAGTAAAGCCATGTGGCGCGAGTTTGAAGGTGTCTATGTGCAAAGGATTGCAGAACGGATTCGGGCCAATGGCTGTCTGACCATGGTTCATAACTGTGGTAATGGTGTTTACTTCGATGCGCAGATTGAAACGATGCAACCTGCGGCCATTTCCTTTTTGCACATTCCCGATGACTGCCAGTCCTATGCTGAGGTGAAGGAGAAGTATGGCTCCAAGGTCACCCTTATTGGCCATATTCCGCCCCCTTGGCTCCTAGATGCCACGGAGGAAGAGATTGTTGCAGAATGCCAAGAGGAAATCGCGACCTTCAAGGCTGGTGGCGGTTTTATCTTGGCCACAGGCTGTGAGTATCCGGCCAATTTGTCCTTGGATAAAGCAAGGATCATCGTTGATGCAGCCAAGCGCTTTGGGACCTACTGATTCTCCAGAAACACCCTGACTGGAATCAAAGACCAAGAACAAGACGTTAGATTAGGAGCAAAATGTATGAACAAAACAGAACTACAGGAGAGACTAGCATTTTACCACGATCATCTCTATCAGGATGTCCTGCCTTTTTGGCTCACAAGGAGTATGGACACAGAATATGGGGGCTATTTTACTTGTTTTAATAGCCATGGTGACCAATTGGTCAGTACAGATAAGTATGTTTGGTCCCAGGGGAGGATGGTCTGGCTCCTAGCAAAACTAGCGGAGCTTGAGGCTGACACAGCAGAGTACTTAAACTTAGCCCAGGGGGGCTATGAGTACTTGCGGGATCACAGTTTCCTGCCTTCGGGTCATTCTGCCTTTCTTTTGACGCGGGATGGTCGGCCTAAAGAACCTTTGGAGGGTCAGGGCTATGAATTTAGCACCTATGCTGATTGCTTTGTAGTCTTAGGCTTTGCCAAGTATGCAAGTGAGCAGGCTGATCTAGAGGCCCTCGAGCTTGCACTAAAGCTGTATGGCACCATTGTGGATCGCTATGAGTCTAGAGAGTTTCTCACCAATCCCGAACCCTTGCCCGAAGGTTATCGGGCCCATGGTATTCCCATGATTCTTTTAAATACGAGTCAGGAGTTGCTCATGGCTGCAAGAAAGCTTAATCATGTTGACGCAGAGGGAGTCCTCGCGAACTGCCACCGTTTGGCCGCAGATCTGATGGGCAACTTTATTGGCCCAGATGGCACCATTCGTGAACTCATCCATGATAGCCTCGATGCGGATACCTACTTACTCAGTCGCTACGTGAATCCAGGTCATAGCCTAGAGGATATGTGGTTTTTGATGCGCTATGCCATGGAACTTGGCGGCGAACGAAAAGAAGAGATCATTGACCTGGCTTGTCAGGTTGTACGCCGCTCTTTCGAGCTGGGCTGGGATCATGAATATGGCGGACTTTATCATTTCGTGGACGCGAAAGGTGGCCCTCCTCAAGGGGAGCTCGGTGCGTTTGCAGATCATCCCCTGACGAAGAAGGTCTTAGATGGCTGGGATGATAAGCTTTGGTGGGTGCATTCCGAAGCACTCTATACCACCTTGTTAGGGTATCTCCTCACCGGGCAAGAGGACCTAAAGGAACTGTATGAACAAGTGCATGCCTATACATTCCAGACCTTTCCCCATCCCGACCCTGCCATTGGTGAGTGGATTCAAATTAGAGATCGCCAAGGCCGTCCCATGGAAAAAGTCGTGGCCTTGCCGGTCAAAGATCCGTTCCATATTAGCAGAAATCTGATTCTTTTAATCGAGCTTTTGTGCAGGACCATCGAGAGCAGAGGATAGGGATACACTCCTTTGGATCAAGAGTACGAAGAGAAGTATGGTTACAGGGTTCGTCACTTATAGTAAGGTGGGAGAACGTATGCGCAAGATATTGAAAAACGGAACCGTCATTACGCCGATTCGGACGGAAAAAGACAGTAGTGTGATCATCGAAGATGGCAAGATTATTGCCATTTTGCCCGATTCCAAGCTACAAACCTATGAAAGTGATCAGATCATTGATGTGGGTGGACGATATATTTCCCCTGGGTTCATTGACATTCATAGTCATGGCGGCGGTGGGCACGATTTTATGGATGGCACGGTGGAAGCGATTGTGGGTGCTGCTACGTCCCATGTAGCCTATGGTACCACAACCATTTTGCCAACGACCGTTACGTCTACCTGGGATGAACTGGATGCAATGTTGGAACAGTTTGCCAAGGCCCAGGATGAGATGGTCGGAGGACCGAATATCGCTGGTGTTCACTTAGAGGGACCCTACTTTTCTCTGGAGCAAAAAGGGGCCCAGGATCCAAGGTATATTAAGGATCCTGATCCTAGGGAGTATGAGCGGGTTGCAGAGTATAGTCACCTCGTTAAGCGGTGGACGATTGCACCGGAGCTTCCTGGAGCACTGGAAATGGGACGCTTTCTCTCAGAGCGGGGAATTCTCTGCTCCATCGGGCATTCCAATGCCATTTATGAGGAAGTCGTGGAGGCTGTGGAGAGCGGCTATTCCTTGGTCACCCATTTGTTTTCCGGCATGTCGATGGTCAGGCGCATCAATGCTTACCGCTATGCCGGAGTGGTGGAAAGTGCCTTACTCTTAGACGACTTAACGGTTGAGCTCATCGCGGACGGTGTGCATCTTCCCAAGAGTCTGCTTCAGCTCACCTATAAGGTCAAGGGGCCAGACAAGATCTGTCTGGTGACCGATTCCATGCGGGGAGCGGGAATGCCTGAGGGTGATTCGATTCTCGGCAGTCTCACCGATGGTCAGAGCGTGATTATTGAGGATGGGGTAGCTAAGCTACCGGATCGTTCGGCTTTTGCAGGTAGTGTTTGCACAGCAGACCGCCTGATTCGGACGATGGTGTACACAGCGGACGTACCCTTAGTTGATGCAGTGCGCATGGCTACGCTTACACCGGCGAAAGTGCTGCAACTCGATCAACAGAAAGGAAAACTTGCTCCAGGTATGGACGCAGATATTGCAGTCTTTGACTCCGAGATCGAGATGTACTTGGTGATGGTAGGGGGTCAGGTCTGCTTTCAAGCATAATGTAGAGATAGGGGTGCCTTGTCAGTGATAGTTAGGGAGTTTCACCAGGATCAACTAGAGGTTTTTGTTTGTCGTGATCGTAAGTCCATGGGTTCCCAAGCCGCCCAAGAGGTGGGAGCCCTCATGCGCAGCCTCTTGGCTGAACGGCAATCGTTAAATATGATGTTTGCAGCAGCGCCTTCCCAAAGCGAGTTCTTGGATGAACTCTTGCAGATGGAAGGAATTGATTGGTCAAGAATTAATGGTTTTCATCTTGATGAATATGTGGGCCTGGATCCCCAAGCCCCAGAGCGCTTTGAGCACTTCTTGCGGGAACAGATTTTTTCCAGAGTTCCTTTCAAAGAGGTCTATTACATTGACCAAGTGGGCCTAAGTGACAATGAGGTAGTGGAGCGCTACGCCAAGCTCCTTAAAGATCATCCCATTGATCTAGCTTGTATCGGTATTGGCGAGAATGGTCATATTGCTTTTAACGATCCGCCAGTGGCGAACTTTGTGGACACCCAGAATTTCAGAGTGGTAGAACTCGATGATGCCTGCCGGACGCAGCAGGTGAATGATGGTTGTTTCCCCACCTTTGATGATGTCCCCAAGACGGCCTTTACGGTGACGGTACCAGCGATTATGTCTGCTCAGTACATCTTCTGCATGGTTCCGGCGAAGAACAAGAGTCAAGCGGTTCGGGATGCACTGCAAGGACCCATTATAACCGCCTGTCCAGCCTCAATTCTCCGAACCCATCAACGGACAAAACTGTATCTAGATACAGAATCTGCATCGCTGCTCTAGAGCTTTCTGCCTCCTCCTCTTTTTGGGAAAGGAGGCTCTTTTTTTGCAGACGCCCAGTTTAAGGCCTTCTTTCCTGGATTGAAATTCAGTACGAAATCGGTTAGAATCTGTAAAGACTGGCCATTTGCAGATGAAAGGGGGTTGACCATGGGCTGGGATAGGTATGCAAAGCAGGCCCTAGGGCTCTGCCTAATAATCGTTTTATTGTTTGTTTTACCCCAAGATTGTATTGCTCTGAATGAGGGGCAGGAAGAACCCCTCATTTTTCTTGTTAATGAGGAGCTCGTTCCCGTTGCGGATCAAGAACATGGAATTGCACAAGGGGACGCTGTAGATGCCTTGATGATGGACGGCTGGCGCGGTACGAATGTCATTTACCTCACGGAGGGACAGATTCGGAGAATTGCACTGGTAACATTACTATTTGTACTTTTGATCATCTCCTCCATCTCCACCTTTTTCGTGATCCAGTTGAAACGTTTGAATCAGACCTTGGAAATGAAAGTCGCCGAACGAACAAAGAAACTGGCCCAGGTGAACGAGCGCTTACAGCAGGCCAATAGGGAACTGAGAAACCTCTCCCTTACGGATCAACTGACGCAGATTCCTAATCGGCGTGGTTTTGACATCGTCTTTAAGCAGGCTTGGGGTGTTTGCCAAAGGGAAAAGCAGCCCTTGAGTTTGATTGTCATCGATGTTGACAGGTTCAAAAAGGTGAATGATAGTCACGGACACTTGACAGGTGATCACTACCTCAAGACTCTAGCTTGTCTCTTGCAGAACGAGGTGAAGCGGCCCGGCGATACGGTGGCACGTTTAGCTGGTGATGAGTTTGCCTGCGTATTGCCGAATACAACAGAGGATGGAGCTGCGCAGGTAGCGGAAGCCATGCGGGCTCAGCTGGAAGGTCTGAGTATTACCCGTGAAGGTGTGAAGCTGAGATTCTCTGTGAGTCTAGGCGTCGCTTGCCTCATCCCTACTCCGTCTCTGGTTCCAACCGATCTGATCTCCTTGGCCGATCAAGCTATGTACAAGGCGAAAGAAAGTGGCAGGAATTTGGTGGTCAGGGCCAGTGAGATGGAGCCAAGCAGGCTGGCGTGACGTGTAGGTGGTGAGTAACGTTTCCCACGGATGCATTCATTGCGATTTGGTGTTATAATTAGATAACATATTGCCAATTCCAATAAAGGGGGCTTCATTATGCAATGGAGTGAGTCTTTGTCCGTGGGAGTTCAACTCATTGATGAACAGCACAAAGAATGGTTTGCTAAGGCGGATGCTCTTTTCGAGGCTGGGAAAAAGGGTCAGGGAAAAGAGTATGTGGGCGAGATGCTACAGTACTTGGATAGCTATACCCGCAAGCACTTTGCTGACGAAGAAAAGTATATGCTCAGCATTTCCTATCCAGGTTATGAGGAGCAAAAGAAGGCCCACACAGCCTTTATTGCTCAATTACAGAAGATCAAGGAGGACTACGAAGCCTCAGGTGGTAGCCTCGGCACAATCTTAGGTGCGAATAAGATGGTCATTGATTGGCTGGTCAAACATATTTCTACGATGGACAAGAAGATCGGTGAGTTTGCCAAACAAAACAATAAGTAGTGAGGGACACGCGGCTACGGTAAGAGAAAACCCGGTAAAGAAAAGACCGGATGAGTTGATGCACTCACCCGGTCTTGACTTTATCCTTGAATATCCCGCTTGTTGTAGCCATAGATCCCAAGACCCATAAGACTGAATGCTACGAGTAGACTGATCACGACAGTGCTAGCCTTCATCGGTTCAAGAGGGACATTAGGGACATATCCCCAGGGAGTTAATTTCGCCATCCAATCAGGTAGTTGCAGGATGCCTCCGAGATAGACGGTAAAGAAGCTATAACCTAGATACAGCCAAACCGCACTGGCACTCCTGGGTGCAAAACCGATGAGGACAACCGCCAGACCAAGCAAAATCCACATCACAGGTATATACATCAATCCCCCTTGGAGAGTCTCGACCAACGAGAAGGGTTCAGCACTGACCGACATGACCGCCGCGGACCATAGACCAAGGATACTGATGATCTGCATGACAACAGCTACCAACATGGCAATGACTAAGAAACTACTCAAGAGCCTCGTGCGGGAAACTGCTCTCGCTAGAAGATGTTCAACGCGATTCTTCCCTTCTTCGGCCCTTAGTCTCAGCATGACCAAAAGGGATGGAATCGCGGCCATCATTGACATGATCGAAAGAAGCGTGGCCACAAACTGGTCGGTGAGGGAGAAACCCTCGATCATGGGAAGAATCTTTTGATAGAGATCGCTGGTATTGAAGAAAGAGTCCACATCACCGAACACAGAACCATAGGAAGCACCAAGGACAAAGATTCCAACACTCCAGCCCATGATGGTCGTTCGTTCTAAGCGTAAGACCAAGCCTAAAGGGCTTCGTAGGAGGGAAGAAGCGTGTTGTCGCCCTGGCCTACTTGAAACAAGTGCAGCCTGCAGATCCCTAGAGGCATTGAAGCGCAGTGCGACTAAAGTCGCGATAATGGTTAGGGATAAGACAACCCAAATAGGCCACCAGTAGTTTTTTACATAGACCTGGGTGCGGAGAATGAGGCCCAAGGGAGACAGGCGGGCGAGCGTTTCGCTACTAATGTCGCCTATAGCCCTTATAAGATAGGCCGCGCCCAGAAAGGAAAAGGCATAACCTAAGGCCGCTCGGGCTGTTTCAGTCAGTTGAGCCAGGAGGAGGGTCACAGAGGCGAAAAAGATGCCGACTGTGCCTAAGACTGCTCCATAGAGAATGGATCCGGTCCAATCCATACCCTCGAGACCTAAGATACCTAAGCCTAAGGCTGTAAGCACGCCCAAACTGAGATTGGTCAGGAAAAGAACTAACATGGTGGCGGCTGCACTGGAAAGCCTACCAACAGGTAAGGAACGGATGACCTCAATCCTGCCTTGTTCTTCATCAGAACGGGTATTGCGGATGGTGAGAAAAATGTTCATGATGGCCACAGTGACTGCGGTAAAGAGAAGCATTTGGTGAGCCATAATCGCACCAATATGGTAATTATCCATCCCATAGCCTGGCCCGATCATGGAGATCATGGCCGGGTTTTTTAAGGTCTGGGCGATAATCAGCCGTTCAGGACCTGCAGGGTACAAAGAAGGGAAGCTCATGGCCACAGCAATTGAAACAAGGACAATGGAGATAATCCAAATGGGAATCCGGACTTGATCGCGTCGCCAGATAAAGCGGGCTAGGGTAGTGGTGTTATAGAACCATTTCTGAGCCATGGAATCACCTCTCTCCCTGGTAATGATGGATAAACAGATCCTCCAGTGTAGGCGGTGCACTTTCTAGGGCTAGAATACCATATTGGCTGATCTCTTTGATCACCTCTCCCATCTGGGCTACCTCGACTTGAAACGATACTCCGCCGGAGAACTCTTGCACATCATGAACTCCAGCAAGTTCATGGAGAGTAGGGATCGGTGTGGTCGTTTCCACTCGCACCCTGGTCATGGTCAAGTGGCGTAGTTCTTGGAGCGAGCCAGTTTCAATGATCTGACCTTGCCGAATGATACTCACTCGATCGCAGAGCTTTTCCACCTCAGAGAGGATATGGCTGGATAAGAG
>JAAYOK010000329.1 GCA_012520355.1 Bacillota bacterium
AATGCAGCCCTGGCAACCCAATATGCCATCGACCATTTTCAGCCGAGCTACATTGTGAACAGCGGTATTGCCGGAGGCATCAGCGAAGCTGTGCAAATTGGCGATCTGGTCCTGGGTACAAGCTCACTCCAACACGACTTTGATGCACGTGGGTTTGGCTATGCCCGAGGAGTCGTTCCTAGGCTTGCCAACAGTACATTTCAAGCCGATCCGCATCTTCTTAAGCTTGCTTGGCAAGCTGCCGAACGTGATGTGGAGACCAAGCGTCTTCACCAGGGCCTCATTGTATCGGGCGATCAGTTCATCAGTTCCCAAAAACAGAAAGAAGAGATACGGGATTTCTTTCCCCAGGCACTCTGTGCTGAAATGGAAGGAGCGGCCATTGCCCATGTGGCAGAGGCAAACCAAATCCCACATCTCATCGTTCGAGCTATTTCGGACCTAGCCGATGGTAGCGCTCCGGATGATTTTGACCGTTATATGTCGGACATTATTCCAGTTCTAAATGGGGTCATCACAAGATTACTCGCCTTACTCAAGGCGTAAGCTCACTCTGCTCTGCTTGACGCCAATCGATGAAGCGCAGTACCCCATCACAAATTGCCCTGGCAACATTGGAGCGAAACTGTGGATCGCCAAGTTTCGCTAAGTCAGTGGAGTTCGACATAAATCCAACCTCCACTAACAAGACGGGTGGCTTGGCCTTGGGTAGCAAAAGAGTGTTCCGGGGAATGGGCTTGGGCTCGTTTAAGATTTGAACTTTCTCGAGTTCCTCCAACACTAGTCTAGCATAGATTTCGTCAATGTATTGGTCTTTCATGTAAAAAACTATCGCACCGGATTGTTTTGGGTCTTTACTGGCATTGGTGTGTACACTAATTCCCAAATGCGCCTGGTTCATGAGCTTGAACCGACCGAGTAGATCTCGGCGATGACGAGTTCCCTCGCTGACCAGATGACTTACATCTCGATCCGTGTCCCGAGTCAGACCTACGTTTAGGCCATGGGAGCGCAAGATCTCCGCCATTTGAAGAACAATATCCAAGACATAGTCCTTTTCGTAGATATCTCCTGCGCCTATGGCCCCTGGGTCAATGCCCCCATGCCCGGGATCGAGCATGATGTCATAAACAATATCCTGATTTAGGAGGCTAATGGTGGAAATACCAAGAGGATAGGCGTGGTAGATCGATAATGTTACAAGTAAACCAAGGGCTAGGAAGAGATACAAGATCAAGCGCTTGGGAATGATAAAGATGTTCCACTGAGACATTCTGTGTCCCCCTTTCCCCCATTATATATTCAGGAAGGGGTTGACCTAAACCAAGACAAGTATGAATTGAAGGAGGGTAAATCATGAAGAAGCTCATTGTTCTCACCCTAGTCGTGCTCTTATCTTTGGGCGGTACGGTATATGCAAGCCAGACTCCAGAAGAGGTCCTGGCCGATGCGGTGTCAGCACTCCAGGAAATCGCCGACCAACCCGACTCAGAGCATTTTAGCCGCATGTTACAAAACGCTCACGGGGTGGCCATTTTCCCCTCATTACTGAAGGCGGGATTAGGCCTAGGCGGAAGATTTGGCGAGGGAGTAGTTTTAAAGTACGATCCTGTAAAGGAAATCTGGCATGGACCTTACTTTGTCCAAATGAAGGGGATTTCTTACGGGTTCCAGCTCGGGGTGCAAACGACCTCTTTGGTCTTAGTCGTTGCAGCAGAAGAAGGTATGCAAAGCCTGCAAGAAGGGAAGATCACCCTGGGAGGCAACCTGTCCGTCGCCATCGGTCCACTGGGTCGTTCTGCCGAGGCGGGCACCAACCTTGACCTGAACGCCATCATGTACAGCTATTCCATTAGCAAAGGAGCCTTTATTGGGGCGTCCTTAGAAGGTGCATCCATTGACAACAATGTAAACGCGAACCAGGTCTATTGGAATCGGAGGTTGACTCCTGAAGAGATGTTAAAAAGGAGAGCGTCCAAGAGCGAGGTCCAAGGGTTGATTCGTGAACTAAACCGGATCATCGATCTGGGAAACCAGGAAGACGAGGTGGCTTCGTGACAACGATCAAAGTAGAAAGTTTTTCCTTAGATCATACGAAAGTCCAGGCTCCCCATGTGCGGCAAGCCGAAATCTTTACTACTCCAAAGGGAGATACGATCACAAAATACGATCTGCGCTTTACCCAACCCAACGAGAACATTATGCCCACAGGCGCAGTCCATGCCCTAGAACATCTCTTAGCTGTTTATCTAAGAGAGGAGTTGTCGGACATCATCGATCTTTCCCCCATGGGTTGCCGAACTGGCTTTTACCTGATTCGCTTGGGGGAAGCTCGAGAAGAGGACGTTGCAACCGCACTCATTCGCGACCTGGAAAAAGTACGTCAATCCGAAGTCGTGCCTGCCCGTAGCGCCGTGCAATGTGGTAATTACCGAGATCTATCCCTATTTGGGGCCCTGGAGTACGCCACGGAAGTGCAAGCCGGTCTGGAAAGAAAATATAGATAAAAAAAGAGCCCGCGACCTAACATCGCGGGCTCTTACATTTGGCTTCTATTTATTCACTTTTGACCAAGTGTCTCGCAGGGCCACCGTTTGGTTAAACACCAGGTGTTCTGGTGACGAATCTGAATCAACACAGAAGTAGCCTTGCCGTTCGAATTGGAATCGATCTTCTACCTGAACATCCTTGAGATTCACTTCAACTCTGGCGTC
>JAAYOK010000330.1 GCA_012520355.1 Bacillota bacterium
CCAGATATACCAACGAGTTCACCATGAACAAAAGTCAGTTTCACGCCAAGACCCATCGGCAGCAAAGAACCTCAAAGATAAGATGCGGTCCGTAAAATCCATGGGGAAACGTTTTGAGAGGGAAAAGGAACAAATGACGCAGCGGCCTGACTTTGAAGATAGTATCTCGGTCAGCTTTGCAGATACTATCTCCATTCCCCGGGGCAAAGTAATCATGAACCTCAACCTAGAGCCTCTACGTGTGGGTAGGCGTATCCTGAGCCGCCATGTGCAACTGACAGTCACAGGACCTGAAAAGGTATGTATTCTCGGGTCCAACGGAGCGGGGAAGACAACGCTCATTCGAAGCATCCTAGCTGAACTAAGGGAAAAGGGAATACGATACGGATACATGCCCCAAGACTACTCTGAGCTGATGGATCCTGGGCAAAATGCCATTGAATTCCTATCGGTGACTGGAACAAAGGAGGAGCAAACGAAGGTCCGAACCTATCTCGGGAGTATGAACTTTACAGCAGAAGAAATGCATCATCCCCTCTGCGAGCTATCAGGAGGTCAACGGGGCAAACTATATTTTTCGAAGATGATTCTAGAGCAAGCCGAGGTTCTAGTCTTGGATGAACCGACCCGTAATCTGTCTCCCTTATCAGGTCCAGGGATTCGAGCCGCCTTGCGAGCCTTTGGTGGTTGCATTATTGCTGTTTCCCATGATCGGAAGTTCATCACTGAGGTCTTTGATCGGGTCTTAGTCTTGGATCAGGCAGGCCTGCGGCAGGTGAGTGAACTTCCGTGGGAGGATATTTCGTGAAGGAAACGTGGATAATAGGTGCACAGACCACGAACAGGAGGGCTTTTCCTGATAACCCAAAGTGCACTTAACCAAGAAATGGTACAGGCTCGAATAGAGCAAGTTCTCCAAGCCGACGGTGCAGCCCGTGATGTCGTGCAATATATCCTAGCCGCCAAGGGTAAGGGGTTACGCCCAGGGCTGGTCCTTTTGACCTTCGATCTTTGTGGAGGACAAGACTTCGAGGAGGCCATCAATTGTGCCGCAGGAGTTGAGTTGGTACACATGGCTTCCCTAATTCACGACGATATCATTGATCAAAGTGAGCTTCGCCGGGGTCAGCCAGCGCTCTATCGGCGATTTGACACCCAAACGGCGGTCTTAGCAGGTGATCAGCTCTTTGCCGCTGCCTTTCATCTCTTTGCTTTGAGTACCCGTAGACAGGTGTCAGCAGTAATGACCCAGGTGATTCAGGATATGTGTTCTGGTGAAATCAGTCAACTGTTAACGCCTGTGAGGACAGAGGCATCATATCTAGACTATATCCGCCGAAAAACTGCCAGGCTCATTGGGGGAGCGTGTCGGCTTGGCGCCATACTTGCCGATGAAACGCCGCAAGTGGAAGAGGATCTGCGAGAATTCGGTGAGTGCCTTGGACTGGCTTTTCAGCTCACAGATGATGTTCTAGATTATCGCGGCGAAGAGCAGGTGATGGGGAAGGAGGCGGGTCGTGATTTTGCCGAAGGTCAATGGACCCTGCCTACCATTCGTGCCCATGAACGGGGGCTCATCTCTTCGACTTGGTTTCTTTCGGATTTCACATCTCTCCGGACCATTTTGGAGGAGTTCGGAGTCTTAGGCGAGGTGCTGCAGGAGGCTGCCTCTCATATTCGATAGGCGCAAAACCTCCTCCACAACTATCCCCCTTCAGCCTCCAAGGCAGAGCTTATGGCCCTTATGGATAAGCTTATCCAGCGTACTCGGTGACTAAATGGCCCCAAAGAAACGTAGTGCTTTGCAGAGATGAAGCCAGCGTAGCGTCTGCCCTTGACCTGCCATGTTCCGAATCGTGTTTTCTTGGCTTTGGAGACGGACCTTCGGATCCGACCCATAAAGAGCAATTAAGCCATGAACAACGGTAGTATGGAACTTAGGATTTGGTAGATTCTCCACTAGAGCCTGGCTTTTCTGGGCAAATCTGCCAAGGGCCCGAGCCCGCACTTCTTGGTTGGGGTAGAAGGCAACGAAGTTGAGGTCACCATGTTCTTCATCTTCCCTTAAATCGATCAGATAATCGAGTAAGATATGGAGACCTTGGAGCCAGGGAAAATAGGCTTCTAGGATTGCTTTTTCCATGGCTTGTGCCGGTCCATAGGCCAGGGCCAAGAGAAGGAAAATCCCTAGAGTGGAACCGCAGGCTGCAGTCCATTCGTACCACTCCAGACCGAAGCTTGGGTTTTGTTGCGCCCACTCTCGCAAGAGCCTCTCCCTCTCACCTGAGACATGTTTGAGAGCCTGCAGTTCACAGTATCTGTCGGCCAATATCAGTACGGAGTGTTGTACCCTAGGGTAGTGGGGGATCTTGGCGATGAGGTTTTGACACGTCTCGACTAAGGTGGGCAAGTAAGTGACTTCTTGGTGCGGATAGAGTGCATAGTAGTCTCGCTGAGCTGCTCCCGGTGTCAGAGCATCCACAAAACTTGTATGTAATACTCGAAATGAGTCGGGATTCTCAACGGGCAGACGGTCACAGAGGTTATCTAGATAGTCGCTCATGGTCTGCAAGGCGACGATCAGGCGGAGCATGGCCCCCTTATCAACTCCAGGGTAATGGGCGTAGATGGAGCCTCCGAGACAGTGAAAGGCTTTGTATTCAAGGCTGGATAAGGCCTGGAAACGGAGGGGCGCTGGCAAAGTATCTGCCAAACTTGCCCAATACTGTAGTTCCTTCTTCACGCGGGGAAAGGTGGCAACAAATCTCCCCAGTAAAGTAGCTCCCATCACCAATCCCTCCTTATTCATTGTTTTTTCCATGTGTGTATGGTAAAATAATCTCAAAACTGAGAACACTTCTCCAACGATGGGCGGTCTACTATTGAACTGGACGAGTGGGTGGAATAGACGTTTTCGATCGATTCTTGTCTTCTCTTTTTTATCGGCTTACATTCTTTCTTTTCTATTTGAGGGGCAGATTCTGTACCGTCTGCTGGCATGGCATAGCCTACAAGCCTCGAACTACATTGTTCTAGCCATTAGCGCACATTTTCTTGGCCTCTTCACCGGTTGGCTCTTTGCGAAGTCGGCTCTGGTGGCTAGAGTTGTGATGCTCTTTGGCATGGGAATCTCGTTCCTTTCAGTGATTCCGTTCTTTTTTGCTCCTTCACCTCTTTGGAGCATGGGTTTGATTTTCGGAGGTTACGCGAGCGGCGCTGCTTTAGCCGCTTGGGGTTACTTTCTTAAGGCCTTTACTCCAAAACAAGAACGGCTCAAGACCTGTGCAGACGTGTTGATTTGGTCCAACATCATCATGGTGGTAATTAACGTCTTGACGCTTAAAGTATCGCCCTTCCTGGGACTAGCCATGGTCATGCTCTGCCTCTTTCTGGGACTGCTTGGCATGTGGACGCTTGATGCCAAGACCCAAGGGGTACAGCATGAGAATCAGGCTGCGCGAGCAAGGGGAAAACTAAAGAATGCCTTTTTCTTGCTGTGTTTTTTCATTACTATCTTGACGATCAACTCTGGTTTAATGTATCAGGTCATTAACCCAGCTTTTGAACACATGAGTTCGTTTCCTGGTTGGTATTGGTCCATTCCTTATATTGTGGCCCTTTTTGTCCTTAGGAATCTGCCTGGTGCCATCAAACATTCCAACATGGTCTACGGGGGAATGGCCATGATGATGGGAGCTTTTCTTGGCTTTATGTTTCTCGGCCGAAATTCCCTTGACTATCTCGTGGTGGATACCCTGTTGCTGGCTGCTTGCGGCATCTTCGACCTCTTTTGGTGGAGTATTCTAGGGGAAATGTTGGATTATACCGAAAATCCAAGCCGAATTTTCGGTCTTGGTCTGTCGGCGAATGTACTTGGTGTGCTGAGCGGTGGAGCGATCGGATTCGTTGCCACAACGACCCAAAGATTATCGGCGGAAGTCACTGTGATGGCCTTGACAGTCATCTGTATTACATTGGCCATCCTACCTTTACTGAATCGTCACCTAGTTCTACTCCTGAAGCACCATGCCTATCTTGTGGCTGAAGACGCTACCGGAAAGGGCCAAGAAAGTCTGGTAGCAAACCAAATAGAAGCCTTGGATCCCTTGACAGTGAGGGAACAGGAAGTCTTAGAACAGCTCCTGTCTGGAAAGTCCAATCGGGAAATCGCTGCTACCCTCTACATCACTGAAAGTACTGTTAAGACCCATGTGAGAAACATTTTTTCCAAGTACGGAATGCATAGCCGAGCCGAACTTATTAGCAGTCTACTGAAGGGTGATGACTCGTAGCCTGTGTAAGCAAACAAAAAGAACCCTATTGTAGGTTTAGCCCACAATAGGGTTCTGTATTGACAGAGAATGGCAGGGGAGACAGGAATCGAACCCGCAGCACCCGGTTTTGGAGACCGGTGCTCTACCAATTGAGCTACTCCCCTACGAACATCTATAATAATAGCACAGGAACCGTCTTCGGTCAACCAGTTTTGGGGAGGATTTCTCCTCTGCCTGTCTAAGTATTTACTTCGGAACACATAATAAAGGAGTGGGATATATGGCTATAGAAATCCTAGGAAAAGTACCCGTTGGTGTCTCAAATCGACACATTCATTTATCACAGACCGATTTAGAAACTCTCTTCGGAGCTGGATACAGCCTGACCGTGCGGAACGACCTATCACAGACTGGTCAGTTTGCTGCTGAAGAAACGGTCACCATCGAAGGACCCAAGTCTTCCATGGCTAATGTACGTATTCTTGGACCGACACGCAAAGAGACTCAAGTGGAGATTTCTCGCACAGATTCTTTCGCGCTTGGTGTCAAACCTCCAGTACGTGACTCAGGTTCCTTAGAAGGTTCACCTGGGCTGACTTTGGTGGGTCCCAAGGGTAAGGTGACTTTAGATAAAGGCGTCATCATTGCTCATCGTCACATTCATATGACTGAAGCAGATGCCGAAACCTTTGGTGTGAAAGATAAAGAGATGGTTTCGGTTCGTGTTGGTGGCGAGCGGGGCGTAACATTTGACAATGTACTTGTTAGGGTTCGTAACGACTTTGTTCTAGAAATGCACATTGATACAGACGAGGCCAATGCAGCAATACTTGGCAATGGCCAGATGGTTGAAGTGATTCGCAACTAAAGAAAACGAGGTGATTGAATGGATCTACAGAGAATCGCTCATGTGATCAGGGGTCTAGCGGCAGATGCTGTTCAGAAAGCAAATTCTGGACACCCAGGCGCACCTTTGGGCCTTGCCGATATTGGTTCCGTATTATATTTTGACACGCTGAAACATAATCCAGCCAATTCAAGCTGGCCGAATCGGGACCGCTTTGTTCTTTCAGGCGGTCATGGTTCCATGCTCCTGTACTCCCTTTTACACCTTTCTGGTTATCAGGTTTCCCTGGATGACTTAAAGGAGTTCAGACAGCTTGGTTCCAACACCCCAGGACATCCAGAGTATGGTGACACCGATGGTGTAGAGACTACGACCGGACCGCTAGGCCAGGGAATTGCCAACGCAGTGGGAATGGCAATTGGTGAGAAATTGGCCGCCACACGTTTTAACCGCCCAGGTCTAGAGGTCGTCAATCACTACACCTATGTCTTGGCCGGCGATGGTGATTTGATGGAAGGGGTTAGCGCCGAGGCCTCGTCGTTGGCTGGCCATCTTAAACTCGGCAAGCTCATCATGATCTATGACTCCAATGCAATCACCATTGAGGGAGGCACCGAGCTCGCCTTTAGCGAATCGGTTAAGGGTCGTTATGAAGCCTATGGTTGGCAGGTGTTGGAGGTAGATGGACACAGTATTCCAGAAGTGCAACAAGCCCTGAGAGAGGCTCAGCAGAATCAGGATCAGCCAACCTTGATCATTGCACGGACGCAGATTGCCAAGGGTGCGCCGACCAAGGTCGGAACATCCGCGTCTCACGGTGCTCCCCTGGGTGCAGAGGAGATCGTAGGCTTGAAGAACGCTCTGGGCCTACCAACCGATCAGGACTTTTATGTTCCTGAAGAACTGAAGAATCTGCCTGAGTTGATGAAGCAAAAAGGTCAAGGCCTCGAGGAGGAGTGGAATACACTCTTTGCCACCTGGGCCAAAGAAAACCCCCAACTCGCTGAAGAGTGGAACACATGGCTGGATGGGACGCTTCCTAATCTAGACGAAGTTCTCCATCTCTTTGGTCCAGACACGAACATAGCTACTCGGGTCGCTAGCGGGCAGGAGCTCAATGCCCTCGCCAAACTGGTGCCCAATTTGGTGGGCGGTTCCGCAGACCTTGCACCTTCAAACAATAGCTTTTTGCACGGCGAAGGTATCATTAATCCCCAAGACTTTAGTGGGCGCAACTTTAGCTTTGGTGTGCGGGAACACGGCATGGGTGGTATCCTCAATGGTTTAGCCCTTTATGGTCATTATCGTGTCTTTGGAGCTACTTTCTTGGTCTTCTCTGATTACATGAGACCAAGTATTCGTTTGGCTGCCCTCATGAAGCTACCTGTCATTTACATTTTCACCCATGATTCAGCTTATGTGGGTGAAGATGGACCTACACACCAGCCCATGGAGCAGACAGAGTCCTTAAGGCTCATACCCAATCTCCGTGTCTTCCGTCCAGCGGATGCCGAGGAAACTGCTTGGAGCTGGGTTGAAGCGGTAAAACGCAAGAATGGTCCCACCGCTCTGGTTCTGACCCGGCAAAACCTGCCAATGCTGGAGAAACCAAAGAATTGGGACTTCACTAGAGGTGGATATGTCTTGCGTCAAGAACAGGAAGAACTCGGCCTCGTTATGGCTGCCTCTGGCAGTGAAGTCAGTCTAGCTGTACAAGTGGCCGAAAAACTCGAAGAGAAGGGTTTTGGCATCCGCGTAGTTTCGGTGCCCAGCCGTGAACTCTATCTCAGTCAAGATCCTATGTATCAGGCCAAGGTGATTCCAGAACAGGTTCCAGTTCTAGCCTTGGAGCTCGGTGTGGGTACTGGTTGGCATGCCATTCATCCCCATGGGCCTGTGCATGTTTACGATCTGAACCGTTTTGGTGCGAGCGGTCCCGGTGCCCAGGTAGCAGAACTACTCGGGTTCACCGTTGATGCCGTTGCAAAGTACATCCAAAAGACAGTAAGAAAATAAGTGCATAGGAAGAAGAGGATATAGAATGTTTGTCTATATCCTCTTTTGTGCTTTTCTTAGAAGTCTCTCGGGTGCTGACCTACGCCTTGGTATTGATTATACGAGGATTGATTCTGGTTGGGGAACTGACTCTGATAACCTGAGAATTTGTGGTAGTGGTCAGCAACATGGCTTGGTTGCTCTGGATGGAGTGAGTACCAACCTTTTTCGAACATTAGGTTGAATACGTCTCTGCAGGCATGGTGGGTCTCATTGAGAATTTGGAGCACATCATGATAGAGTTGTTGATGACTGGTTTCCCGTACAAAGACATTAAAGCCATCCGTTAGCCATTTCTCGGTTGCCAACATATCATTCAGTCGGTCCCGGTCATTGAGCTCGGTTCCCTTAGGCACCTGGGTTGAAGGATTTTTAATCGTCGAAGTGGGGGAACCACCATAGCTTGGCTGATAGCTACCATAAGAACCACGATTGTTGTTCATTTGGATCCTCCTTACTAATTGTGGAAGTGTGGGTAGTTTTGGTTCTCAAAATCCTGACGGTTCGTGGATAGATGGTTCAAGAGGATGTTGTAGTGTTGCTGGTGAAGCTGGCAGAGCTGTTCCACTTGATGCTTCACCTGTTGATCCGAGCACTGCGATGCAAAACTATGGGCCTTTTTAGCGGCCAAGAGTTCCCAAGAGAGGGCATCGGTTAAGTACGCATCGTCCTTTGTAGACAAGACCTGTGGAGGCTGACTCATTCTCTTTTGCTGCGAGTATTGGTTTTGATACATTATGAACCTCCTCTAGAAGATTTTTACGCTATTAGACTACCCTTCTTTCTGACAAATAATCACGAAAAATTTGTTCTGGCCGGAAGGAGAATTCCAAGAGATGGAGAATAAATACTAAGTGTGCAACTTATAAATAGCAACGAAAAAAACGGTAATGCTAATACCAAGGAGGTTATACTCATGAGTGAGTTGATTGACAACCGTAAGCATCGACAGGAGACCCTGAAAGGAATTATTCGCGATCTCCACGATGGAGTCGACCCAGAGGACATCAAAGATCGTTTTGGTGAGCTCTTGGATCAAGTGGGTGCTGCAGAGATTGCCGAAATTGAGCAGACTCTAATCAATGAGGGGCTGCCAGTTGAGGAAGTGCAAAAACTCTGCGATGTGCACGTAGCAGTATTTAAGGAATCCCTCGACAAGCAATTTGCTGCTGTGGACCTAAAGGCCGAACAGATGGAGGTTGCTGGAGACGTTTTAGCCTCGCTCAAGGAAGAGAATCGGGCTATCAGCCAATTAGTAACGGATATCCAAAGCATCCTTCAATCCATCAGCGACGCTGAAGATGGCACGAATATCGAAGGCCAGATACGTGAATGGGATACCAAGCACCAACAGCTGCTCACGGTTGATCAACACTATTCCAAAAAAGAGAATATCCTCTTTCCCTATCTAGAACGCTATGGAATCAGTGGACCTTCGTCGGTCATGTGGGGAACACATGATGAGATTCGTGCTTCACTAAAGGAAGTATCGCAGGTAATCGAACATGCAAAGGATAAGGTAGCCTCTCGTCAGCTCGCGGTAGAGATCGGAAACCTTGTTCTTCCAGCCCTCAATGCAGTCTCAGAAATGGTCTATAAAGAGGAGAATATCCTGTTCCCCCTCTGCATGGAAACCTTTAGCGAAGACGAATGGAAAGAAATCGTCACCCAATTGAAAGACCCCATGGCCACACAGTATAAGAAGAAGGATGGACTGGCTAGTGCGGCAATTACCGGCTTAGGCCTCGCGGGAATCGATCTA
>JAAYOK010000331.1 GCA_012520355.1 Bacillota bacterium
CGTCTTTGCCACGACCCAAGAGCATTGTAATCGCTGCAGTTGTCGTTGTCTTACCATGGTCAACGTGACCTACAGTACCCACGTTTACGTGTGGTTTGGTTCTTTCAAACTTTTGTTTTGCCATTTTTCTTCCTCCTTATTTTCAGGAAATGAAATTTATCCTACATGCCAACCGAACTTATAATCTCTTCTGCTCGACTGCGAGGCACTTCCTCGTAATAAGCAAAACTCATCGTGTGCTGTGCCCTTCCCTGGGTCAGGGAACGTAGGGTGGTGGCGTAACCAAACATTTCGCTCAAAGGTACAAAACCTCGCACAACCTGGGTATTGCCCCTCTGTTCCATCCCTTCGATTCGGCCACGACGGGAGTTGATATCTCCCATAACATCGCCCATAAAGTCATCAGGCGTTACAACTTCTAAGCGCATCATCGGTTCTAGGAGAACTGCAGCAGCCTTTTGGCATGCTTCCTTGAATCCGATGGAACCAGCAATTTTAAAGGCGAGCTCCGAGGAATCCACTTCATGGTAACTACCATCCACGATGGCAACTTTTACGTCTACCATGGGGAAGCCTGCCACAACGCCGTTTAACATGGCTTCTTTGATACCTGCTTCAACCGGTCCAATGTACTCCCTGGGCACGACTCCACCGACAATCTTGTTCTCAAACACAAATCCTGCGCCCAACTCATTGGGCTCTACTTCAAGGACTACGTGTCCGTATTGTCCACGTCCACCACTTTGACGAACAAACTTGCCTTCCGCACGTACCGCTTTTGTAATTGTTTCGCGATATGCAACCTGTGGCTTACCGATATTGGCCTCAACTTTAAACTCACGCAACAGGCGATCGACAATGATCTCCAAGTGCAACTCGCCCATACCAGCAATAATGGTCTGTCCTGTCTCTTCGTCTGTATAGACTTTAAAGGTAGGATCCTCTTCCGCTAAGCGCTGCAAACCTGCACCAAGCTTATCTTGGTCTGCCTTCGATTTTGGCTCCACAGCCAAGTTAATCACTGGCTCCGGAAACTCTAGCGACTCCAGCAAAATAGGATTCTTCTCATCGGATAAACTGTCACCAGTGGAGGTGTTCCTCAAGCCTACAATAGCTGCAATGTCGCCAGAATAGACCTGACCCACTTCTTCCCGATGATTGGCATGCATCAACAAAATTCGTCCTACACGTTCGCGCTTACCGGTGCTGACATTCAGAACATAACTACCAGAGCTCAATACTCCGGAATAGACTCGGAAAAATGTCAGTTTACCTACGTAAGGATCGGCCATGATCTTAAAGGCTAAGCCCGAAAATGGTTCTTGATCATTTAGTCCCCGTTCTGCGCTAGCACCAGTGTCTGGATTGGTCCCTACAACAGCTGGTAGATCACTTGGCGACGGTAGGTAATCAACTACAGCATCCAACAAGAGTTGAACGCCCTTATTCTTAAACGACGAACCACAAAGAACAGGAATCAGGTCTACATTAATACATGCTTTTCGTAGGGCAACCTTGATCTCTTCAGGTGTAATTTCTTCACCTTCAAGATACTTTTCTGTGAGCACGTCATCGCTTTCCGCAACCTTCTCAATTAAGAGTTGGTGCGCCTCCTCAACTACATCGAGAATCTCTTCAGGAATCTCAATCTCCTTCGAAGTACCGAGATCATCCACGTACAGATGGGCCTTCATTTCAACCAGGTCCACAATGCCCCGAAATGTATCTTCTGAGCCAATGGGCCATTGGATCGCTACAGGATTTGCCCCCAGACGATTAGCAATCATATCGATGCCACGCTGAAAGTCTGCTCCCACTCGATCCATCTTGTTGATATAGGCCAAGCGAGGTACATGATACTTATCTGCTTGTCGCCATACAGTCTCCGACTGCGGCTCTACCCCGCCAACAGAACAAAACACTGCTACTGCCCCGTCCAGCACCCGCAAGGAACGCTCAACTTCCACAGTAAAGTCCACGTGCCCGGGCGTGTCAATAATGTTAACTCTATGACCCTTCCAGTGACAGGTGGTCGCAGCAGAGGTGATGGTGATTCCCCGCTCACGCTCTTGCGCCATCCAGTCCATGGTTGCGCCGCCATCGTGTGTTTCGCCTATCCTATGAACTTTCCCGGTGTAGAAGAGTATTCTCTCAGTGGTTGTGGTTTTACCTGCGTCAATGTGTGCCATAATACCTATATTTCTTGTGTTTTCAATTGTAAACTCTCTACCCACTTTTCACTCCCCCTAGCCGAGTAAACTCACCATAATTCTAGCTAAATCGCCGTAGCAATTTGCCAACTACCAACGATAGTGTGCAAAAGCTTTGTTTGCCTCTGCCATACGATGAGTATCTTCTTTCTTTCTGACTGCACCGCCTTGATTATTTGCGGCATCCATGAGCTCAGCTGCAAGTCTCTCCGTCATGGTCTTTTCCCCACGCAACCTGGCGTGCTGAACTAGCCAACGCAAGGCCAAGGCTTGTCGCCTATCTGCTCTTACCTCCACAGGCACCTGGTAGGTTGCACCACCTACACGACGAGGCTTGACTTCCACAACTGGCATGACATTGTTCATGGCCTGGTCTAAAACCTCAATTGCCTTCGTACCAGTCTTTTCTTCACAGCTCTGCAACGCTCCATACATGATGGACTCAGCGATTCCACGCTTACCGTCTAACATGAGGGCATTAATGAATTTTGTGACCAGTACAGTACCGTACATCGGATCCGGAATCACGTCCCGCTTCGGAACACTTCCTTTTCTCGGCATTCGTTTTCACCCCTTTGTACACACGATTCCTGGCAATCTGCTGCGCAAATTACCTTGGAGCCTCCCTTTGGGAAACATCCACTCTAACTCGACTTCTCAATGAGTACTCTATTTAGGTCTCTTGGTACCATATTTCGAACGAGCTTGACGCCGATCGGCTACACCCGCTGAATCTAGTGTACCTCTGACTACATGATAACGTACACCTGGCAAGTCCTTGATTCTACCTCCACGGATCAAAACCACACTGTGCTCTTGCAGATTGTGGCCTTCTCCTGGAATATAGGACGTCACCTCTATCCCGTTTGTTAGGCGAATACGGGCTACCTTGCGAAGGGCTGAGTTCGGTTTTTTTGGTGTGGCAGTGTACACTCTTGTACAGACGCCTCGCTTTTGTGGAGCACCTTTTTCATTGTAGATTACCTCATCACGCAAAGTGTTTTGAGTATAACCCAGGGCTGGTGCTGTACTTTTCGCTTTCTGTGCTCTGCGACCTTTTTTGACCAATTGGTTGATAGTTGGCACTATAGATAACCTCCCTTCAATCTAAATGTCTTTGGACTTCATGATACCTGCTACAGCAGCGCCTACTTCAATGGAACAGGCTCTGCCAAGCTCTGTCATGGTTTCCACCTCAATAATATCGATCCCTTTGCGAACACACTCTGTTCGGATGGGACCAGTGACATGCTCATCAGCATCTTGAGCTAGGTAAACTACCTCTGCCTCGCCAGATTGGACGGCCTTGAGAGTCTGTTTTACACCGACTACACGCGGCAATATCGCAAGTCTGTTTGGCATTTGGATTCTCCTTTACTTGACCACAGTTCCTATATGGAACAGCTCCGCAGGATAAAACCTAGCGGGCTGCCCAACGGGCGACCCGTTGGGCAACACTCATCATTTTATCATCCTGTCCTGTCTCTGTCAATAAAATCTTGCCTCGACAGAAAATTGTTCAGGTTCTGCTGTTTAACTAGCTGGAGACCATTTCCACTTCTTCCGTCATCTCTTCCGTAACTGGCTCCTCTTGCCCCTCAACATCAATGGAGACGTTGCGGTATCTGGCCAGACCGGTACCTGCCGGAATCAGCTTACCGATAATGACGTTCTCCTTCAGACCCAGGAGTTTGTCGGTGCGGCCTTTGATGGAGGCTTCCGTTAACACTCTCGTTGTCTCTTGGAAGGATGCAGCCGATAGGAAGCTCTCTGTAGCCAAGGAGGCCTTGGTGATTCCCAAGAGGGTTGGTTTGGCCTCAGCTGGCAAGCCACCTTCTGCTTCCGCCAACTGGTTGGCTTCTTCGAGATCGAAGACATCCACGAGTGAACCAGGAAGCATGAGTGTATCACCTGAATCCTCCACTTTATGCTTGCGGAGCATCTGACGGACAATGACTTCAATGTGTTTGTCATTAATATTAACGCCCTGGGAACGGTAAACGTCCTGAACTTCCTGGACTAGATACTCCTGGACGGCCAGGACACCTTGCACAGCGAGAATATCATGGGGGTTCACAGAACCTTCCGTGATCCGATCGCCTGCGGCTAGCTCACTACCTTCTCGCACTCGCAAACGAGCGCCATAGGGAATGGTATAGGATGCCTCACCTTCCGGTCCCTTAACAGTGGCTTTGCGAACACCCTTCACTTCGGCGATACTAATGGTACCTGGAATCTCAGTGATGATGGCCTGCCCCTTAGGCTTACGTGCTTCGAAGAGTTCTTCTACCCTTGGTAGACCGGCTGTAATATCATCACCAGCAACGCCACCGGTGTGGAACGTTCTCATGGTGAGCTGAGTTCCTGGTTCACCAATGGATTGGGCGGCTACAATACCAACCGCTTCTCCCACGTCCACTAAGGAACCATTCGCCAGGTTACGTCCATAACAATGGGCGCAAACGCCGTGGCGGGTCTTGCAGACCAAGACTGAACGGATCTTGACTTTCTCTAGACCCGAATCTTCAATCGTTTGAGCCAGATCATCACCAATCATGTGATTGGCCTTAACGAGAAGCTCGCCCGTTTCAGGATGCCACACATCCTCGGCAGCCACCCGACCTACGAGACGTTCCCAAAGTGGTTCAATGATGGATTCACGTTCGCCAGAGAGTTCCTTAATGGCACCAACTGTAATGCCTTCCGTTGTACCACAATCCAGCTCCCTGACAATTACATCCTGCGATACGTCCACGAGCCTTCTGGTTAGGTAACCAGAGTCAGCGGTCCGAATCGCGGTATCAGCCAATCCTTTACGGGTACCGTGGCTGGAGATAAAGTACTCTAGTACCGTCAATCCCTCACGGAAGTTGGCTATAATGGGAATTTCAAAGGTTCTACCGGTGGGGTCAGCTACAAGACCACGCATACCAGCCAATTGGCTGATCTGGGATTCGTTACCCCGGGCTCCTGAAATAGCCATCATATAAACTGGGTTAAATTTGTCAAAGTTCTCAAGCATGTCTTTGGTGACAGCTTCCTTGGTACGAGTCCAGACGGTACATACCCTCTGATACCTTTCCTCAGGAGTTAAGAGACCCCTGCGGAACTGAGCTTCAATCTGCTCAACCTCTGCTTCTGCAGTCCGGATGCGCTCATGCTTCGTCGCGGGGACTGCGATATCGGCCACCGAAACGGTGGTGCCTGAGCGAGTGCTAAACTCAAAGCCGAGTTGCATGATATCGTCCAAAATCTTGGCAGTCTTGGTGGCACCTTCATTCTTATAGAGGCGTTCCACCAGGAGGCCCAGTTTCTTTTTGTCCAGCTCATGGTTGATGTAGTCCATGCCCTCTGGCAAAATCTCATTTACAAACAAACGTCCAGCGGTGGTTTCTAGGCGGGTTCGGTTTTCATCATCCAATCTCAGCGTAATCATGGCATGGAGGCTGATGGTGCCAGAGTTATACGCATGAATCACTTCGTCTAGAGATCCGAAATACCGTCCCTCACCTTGTGCACCTGGCCTGTGTGCGGTGAGATAATACAGACCGATAACCATATCTTGGTTCGGGGTCACAATGGGTCTGCCACTGGAGGGAACCAAGATGTTATTTGTTGAAAGCATCAAAAGTCTTGCTTCCGCTTGGGCCTCAGCTGAGAGCGGTACGTGCACTGCCATTTGGTCACCGTCAAAGTCTGCGTTGTAAGCGGAACAGACCAGAGGATGTAGCTGAATAGCTTTACCTTCAACCAAGGTTGGTTCAAAGGCCTGAATTCCTAGACGATGCAAGGTAGGCGCACGGTTGAGAAGCACAGGATGTTCTTTAATGACCTCTTCAACAATGTCCCACACTTCAGGTCTGACCCGGTCTACCATTTTCTTGGCACTCTTGATATTGTGGGCAATTCCTTTGGCCACAAGCTCTTTCATAACAAAAGGCTTGAAGAGTTCCAGGGCCATTTCCTTGGGCAAACCGCATTGGTGCATCCTGAGACTTGGTCCAACTACAATAACGGAACGACCAGAGTAGTCAACCCGCTTCCCAAGAAGATTTTGGCGGAAGCGTCCTTGCTTACCCTTGAGCATATCACTTAACGATTTCAAAGGACGATTACCCGGACCGGTCACCGGCCTACCGCGGCGTCCGTTATCCACCAGCGCATCCACTGCTTCTTGCAGCATACGCTTTTCATTACGCACAATAATATCTGGAGCGCCGAGTTCCAAAAGCCTCTTTAGGCGATTGTTACGATTGATGACCCGGCGATACAAGTCGTTCAAGTCGGAGGTGGCAAAGCGTCCTCCGTCAAGCTGTACCATGGGCCTGAGCTCTGGTGGAATGACGGGAATGACATCCAAGATCATCCAAGCTGGGTGATTACCCGAGGTTCGGAAAGCCTCTACCACTTCTAGGCGGCGTACAGCCCGCACCCTTCTTTGACCTGAAGTATCTTTGATTTCCTTGCGCAACTCTTTGCTCATTTCCTCGAGATCCAACTCCTCGAGGAGTTTCTTGATGGCCTCAGCCCCAATGGCTGCTTCAAAGGCATTACCATACTTATCGCGGAACTCACGGTACTCACCTTCACTGAGGAGCTGTTGCTTCGTGAGGCCAGTGATTCCAGAATCACCTGGGTTAATCACAATGTACGAAGCAAAATACAGTACCTTTTCCAGCGTTCGTGGTGACATATCCAGAATTAAGCCCATCCGGCTTGGTATTCCTTTGAAGAACCAAATATGCGAAACCGGTGCAGCAAGTTCAATATGTCCCATACGCTCGCGACGCACTTTGGCACGAGTTACTTCAACACCACAACGGTCACACACAATCCCTTTATATCTTACACGTTTATACTTTCCACAATGGCATTCCCAGTCTCGTGTTGGTCCAAAGATCTTCTCACAGAA
>JAAYOK010000332.1 GCA_012520355.1 Bacillota bacterium
AGCCAGTTCTTCTCGCTGACTAGAATCGTTCAGATAGATGTTGGGATAATCCACAAAGCGTAAGGCATCTTGGACGACTTCACTCACCAGCTCCCGATACTTAAAGACTTCAACACCCTGCGTCACCATTCCATGATCCGCATAGAGAACGATATTCGCCCCTTCTAATCGCCCACTCTTGGCCACAAGGCCCAAATAATGGTCAAGGGTTCTTAAGCTTTTCAGATGTTCCTCGCGCCCAAACATGTGCCCTGCGACATCACTGTGGAACCAGTAAAACTCCGCCACATCTTGGGTTTCCCAAATGCGATCTAAGTTAAGAAGGGATAGACCAGCTAGGTGATGCAAAGGAGGCAAACCTATGGCAAAATGATGCCGACTGCGACGGGGAAATTCCGCAAACATCTCGAGAAAGACGGGCATGAGGCCCACTTCTTTATCTTGATCCCGGTCCAGATACCCCCAGCCCACGCTGTCTCCTTGGGAATTATCCAAGCCAGCTTTGATCCGGGGCATGATAATCTCGGTTCCTCCTGGATAGAGGGTTAGACCATGCCTTACCTGCTGTCCATCTTGAAAAAGATATGCGATATTAGGCAGGTAGCCTGCCTCTAACTCCGCGAAAAAATCCTCTGCAGAGATGGCATCGGCATGGATGATAAGAAACTTATCCCCTCTCTCCTTGGCCGAAGTAGGGGGGGCCAGAATGAAAACGATACAGATTAGTGTCAAGATAGTATGTTGAAGCCTCGACATGTTCTCCTCCTTGTAACAACTCAGATGTAAGCGCGAACTAAGAAAAAATCCAGAGTTTGAGGGCTTCACGGCGCCGGCCATTGACCCAAGCTAAGAGCCCTTGGACGAATTTCGCTGGAATCGCTCCTCCGCTCATAGGCACAATGGAACGGAGGGGCATCTCCAATGTACTCGTCCAGCTCATAATCCAGAGGGGATCGTTTTCAGCTTGAGCTCCTGTCATCTTCCACAAATACCTTTTAGCAAAGGTGAGAATCAGGCGGCCCAGCCAAGTTACCTGCAAATCCTGCAAGGTTGAGTTGGCGTGAAAGCGCTCCTTTCCCCCATGACCTTGGTGGTAGTCTCCCTGATAGATAGCTTTGAAATCGACCTTGGAAATCCGCGTCTTTGGATCGTTTAAGTGGTAATACGCAGGTGCACTTACCCGATAATCAGGCACCGCCACCTCGGGTGAAGTTGACTCAATATATGCCGTACCCTGGAGGGGTAGATCACGGGAAGATGCCCCAACAAAGATCTGGTATTCACCGGGCTCCACATGCCAATTAGATATTTCAACATTATAATAGGCAAAGGCCTGGCTCTCTAAGATAAACTCCACTTGTTTAGCCTCACCCGCTGCTAATTCGATCTTCTGGAAACCCTTCAGTTCCCTTGGAGCACGAAAAAGTGCTGAGTCTTCTTTCCCCACATAGAGCTGGACGATCTCCGAACCTGCCCGCTGGCCAGTGTTTCGTACTGAAAAGCGCACGCGCAAGCGCTCTGGACCTAGGTCCTGAACAGCAAGCTCCAAATCTTCATAGGCAAACTGGGTATAGCTCAGGCCGTAGCCGAAGGGGAAAAGTACATCTTTCTCTGCTGCATCATAGTAACGATAACCCACATAGACACTCTCTCGGTACTCCGTGTAGTCCCGCCTTTTGGCAAAATGCTCCATAGCTAAGCAATCCTCAAGTCTGAGGGGATAACTCTCTGCTAGTTTACCTGAAGGGTTGACCTTACCGTAGAGTAGATCCAAGCTGGCACCGGCCCCGCCCTGACCGCCGAGGTAGGTATGGAGCACTCCCTTGACAAAAGGAAGCCAGGGCATGGCAACTGGTGCCCCCGCGGAGAGGACCACCACCACATTGGGATTAACCTCGGAAACCCTCTGGATGAGTTCATTATGGCCAGGAGGGAGCTCTAAGTGCGTACGATCATAACCTTCTGACTCAAAGCGTGGCGTTAAGCCGGCAAAAATAACGGCTACATCTGCTTTGGCCGCGGCTAAGCAAGCTTCGGATAGCAAGGCATCGTTTGGATCATCGTCCTCTAGGTCATAGCCTTTGGCATAGGTATAATTCACTTCTACTCTTCCGATTTGAAGGAGTCCTAGGACGGTATCGAGCTTAGTGGGGTTAATTAGGGAACTTCCCGTTCCCTGATAACGAGGATTTTCCGCGAAGGCACCAATGAAACAGACCTTCTGCTCCGGGCCCAATGGCAGAATATCGTCAGAGTTCTTCAGTAAGACCGCAGACTCGGCAGCAATTTTCTCCGCCAGGGCATGGTTAGAATCAAGGTCGCAAGTGAACTCCTGCAGGTTCTCTTGACTCCTGGCGACCAACTCCAAGACACGCCGCACAGATGTATTTAGTTCCTGTTCCGTCAAGTGACCTGAAGCTAAGTTTTGCCTAATCTGCTCCGCGCTAACCCCCCAGGAAGCGGGCATTTCCAGATCCAAACCAGCCTTTATGCTTAGTGTGGGATCGTTTACGGCCCCCCAATCGGAGATGGTGGCTCCGGTAAAACCCCATTCACTGCGTAATATGGAATCCAAGAGTTCAGGATGTTCACAGCAATAGGTTCCGTTTAGTTTGTTGTAGGCGGGCATCACGGTCCAGGGCTGGGCTTCTCGCACCGCCTTGGCAAAGGCCCAGAGATAGATCTCCTGCAGGGCCCGTTCGTCTACGAGGGAGTCATTGAGCATCCTCCACCGTTCTTGATTGTTGGCGGAAAAATGTTTGAGGCAAGCGCCCACGCCTACCGATTGGATCCCCCGGACCCAGGCTGTGGCCAGTTCACCTGTGAGCCAAGGGTCTTCAGAAAAATACTCGAAGTTTCTACCGCAAAGGGGAGAGCGCTTAATATTGATGCCAGGCCCCAAAACCACAGAAACCCCTTCTTGCAGAGCTTCTTCACCAATGGCTTTACCCATGGCAAAGAGCAGATCAGGGTCCCAAGAGTTAGCACTGGTTGCAGCAGAAGGAAAACACGTTGCCTCTTTGCTCTCGCCTATCCCGAGACGATCGCCTTCGGTATCATCTTGCTTGCGAAGACCATGGGGACCATCAGAGACCATGATGGCAGGGATCCCAAGGCGCGGCACAGCCTTCGTATGCCATTGCCCTGCCCCAGAGAGTAAAGAAATCTTCTCTTCCCTCGTTAGTTCGTCCATCCAGCGGTTGATATCCATGGCGACCTCCTCCTACTTACGAGCCTCCCATTCTTCTTTCAATAGCCCATAGCAGATCTCATCGAAAAATTCGCCATTGCGATAGCGTTTTTGTCGGCGGACCCCTTCTTGCACAAAACCCACCTTTTCGTAGGCTCGCCTTCCCTGCACGTTAAAGGACCAGCAAACCAGTTCCACCCGGTTCAGACGTAGCTCGTCGAAGGCAAACTCGCATAGGAGCTTAAGCGCTTCTGTCCCGTATCCACGGTTCTGGTATTCCTCATATCCTATGACGATCCCCAGCTCTGCCCAGCCGTTTTTTTGGTCTACTTTGATCAAGTCAATTTGGCCAATGTACTCCTGGGTGTCCTTAAAGGCTATGACAAAACCCTTCCAATCGGAGGACATGGCCATATCCAGGAATTTCCTAGTACCCTTTTCAGAATGGGGATAGAGGAAAATGTCCGAGAGTGTTGCCACTATCTTAGGATTGTTGACCCACGCCCGCATGTGTTCATAATCGCTCTCCCGGTATTCCCTGAGCATCACTTGCTTTCCAATTAGATGTGCCATACAATAGCCTCCTCACGCATATTTTTCGAATTTCTACGATGGGGTTTCAGACAAACGGTAGATAATGAACTTCTCATGGTGATCTTCCGCCCCAGGCACCCGTACCTTATTAATCTTCCGGAAGGGATATTTCTTGACCTCTTTTTTATACTCAGCTAGAGGATAATATAAGACCAGATCAATGGTGCGAGGCACTTTTTCGAATGACGCCACGATATTGGCCAGTACTTTCTTAAAGACCTCGCTCGAAAAGGGATTAAAGAAATAAAAGCAGGTGTCTTGAGGCTTAACTTCATAGTGTTCTGCTAGTCCATATTTCAGGCGAATAGGTGCAGAAATGTGTTTCGCCTTCACGCGATAGCTGGCTTTATTACTGAGGGCCTCGTCGTAGGTTTTGTCATGGGCCTCGACGCCAACGACGGAAACTTTAAAACGACGATGAATGTAAAAGGCTACCCTTCCCCGTCCACAGCCAAAATCAACAACTCGCTTATGTCTTTTTAGAGTATATGACCGAAACAATGTATCCAACGCCTCATATGGCGTTGCTTCGTAGCGATTGTAGTGGCTTTGTCCACTCCATTCTCTCAATCCTACGGTCCTAATTCCTAGCTCTCGGTCATATTTCTTGGCACTCATGCAATGCTCCTCTCTACAGATTTCTAGTACTATTCGTGAATGTTCCCGCATTACCTGCAGAAAAAGGAGGCCCCATTGCTAGGGCCCCTTTTGCGTCTCTATCTACGTTCTCTCTAGAAGACTCTCTTTGCTACTGCTTCCTCCGCATCATCCATAGGAATAGCTACTAGGTCCATCTCACCTACTTCAGAGGCGTCACCCCACCAGCTCCAGCCCTCACCGTAATCGAACTCGAGGATGGGAGTCTCGGTGTAATAGTCACTGGTATCTACTACACCATTTTTATTTACATCAACCCAAGCAATGAGTTGATAGTCACCCTGTACGAGTTCCAAACGGAACTGTTCTCCCTTACTCGGTACCGTAGTCTGAGCCACTGCAGTGATCTGGTCACCTTCCCGAATTCCCTGAATAATTTGCATGTCCTCCACGGCATTTACGGCCCAATAGGCGTTGATCAAACCATAGCCGTAGGTATCGTTGAAGCCTCTGGTGTGAATCTCCATACTCGTGCAGCGGAGGACGTCTCTGACGTCACTTTTGGGAATGCCGTTGGCCAACATCAGGCCCACAACACCGGAGACATGGGGAGTGGCCATGGACGTACCAGCCATTCCCGTGTAGCCTCCTTGCTTGGTTGTACTCCATACATAACCGTAAGGAGATCCCTCAATAATGCCACCACCTGGGGCAACGACATCAATCGCCATACCCGTATTGGAATAGTATGCTAGTTCAGGTTCGCCATCCAACGTACGCCCTATTCCTGTAGCCCCCACCGCAATCACTTCATCGTATTGGGCTGGATAAGAGATGAGATTACGTTCATCGTTTCCAGTTGCTGCAATGAGGATCACATCATTGGCCACAGCTCGCATAACGGCATCATACTGAAACTCGGTGCCGGGTCCACCCAGGGACATATTGATGATATCTGCAGGTCTGCCAATGGACGGTTTGTCTTCCTGGTCATCGAGTAAACCAGCTGCATACAGCATTCCACTCACGACTTCCCAGTTCGAGGCGCGACCACTGGGACCAAAGACTTTGACCGGGATGATCTCCACGTCCCACATGATGCCTGCCATACCGGTTCCATTGTCGGTTACTGCACCAATCGTACCAGATACATGGCTACCATGGCCGTGGGTATCTTCGATTTCATCGAAGTCATCCCCGATAACAAAACTGGCACCAAGATCTAGGTTAACATTGGCAATCAGATCTGGATGCTGAGTGCTGATCCCAGTATCAACAACTGCTACCCGAACACTCTTGTCGCCGGTGGTTACAGCCCAAGCTTGTGGCAACCGGATCTGCTCATAATGCCACGATTGGTAGGGAGAATAATACTGGTCATTGGGTGTCTTGATTTCAGTGAGATACACTTCGAAGTTAGGCTCAGTAGAGAGCACTCCGTCGATCTCTGTTGCCACTTGCACCTTCGCATCCGACGTCTTTCTTGCTAGATGGGCATCGAGTACTTCAAGGGTATCGAGAATTACATAGCCATTCGCCCGTAGTACTGCTTCCTGCTCTTCCCTGGACATGGAAGGACTAAACCTGATGATTTCTTCGCCCTCCCGAGCGATGGGAACACCAAAATCAAGGTCACTTGTGGCTGGTATTTCGGCTCTAAGCTTCCCAACCGGTCCCGGGTCGGACTCGACTGCCATCTGCTCAACAGCCCGGGGGAAACTATGCTCCAGACCAATATAGCCGTTCACCCACGACTTCTGTCGGAAGACTGCAGTAATCTCTTTGGGTCCATCCATAGCAATGACGATCGGATTTTCGTCTTCTGATCCTTCTGGAATATCGCCTTCCCAGCCATAGAAGAACCAATCGAAATCTGGTTCAGCCGTCAAGAGTACCTCCGTTGTACGGGGATAATGGCCCATGGACAGGGGACTAAAGACAATCTCTCGCCTAACAGTTCCTGAACCGTCCATGTTAACCACCAAATCTTCGCCCTTGACACCCGTAAAGCCAGTTTCCTCACTTGTCGCAGCGGATACTTGACGGATCGGCGGATTGAAGAACCAGCCCTCCTTGGTAGGCGTGATCTCGATGCTTCCTTTGAGTCCATCAACCTTCCAAGAGCCATCGCTAGCGGTCTCGATCCGCAAAGCCAGACCATTACTACCTTTAAGTTCGATCTCCACACCTTCAATACCAATACCAAGGCCATCGACAACCACGCCCGAAAGATCATACTCCACATCTGGTAGAACAACTGCTGTTCCCGTGAAGTTAACGGCCTTACTCTCCTTGGTCACCTCGAGACTTGGTGGGTTAAAAGACCAACCTTCCTTAGCAGGTTGAACCTTCACCGTGCCTTCCAGACCCTTGGCACTCCAAGATCCATCAGAACCTGTTTCAGCTACGAGGGATGTCTTCCCCCCTTCCAGGGCAAGTTTCACACCGGCAATTCCATTTCCCTCACCGTCTTTGACAACTCCAGAAATGCTGTACCCCTTACTACCTCCTCCGAAACAACCTACAAAGAGTAGGCTCAATATGACGATGAACAGCCCAACAACATACATCCGTTTCAAAACAAATCACCCTCTATCCTTGAAATTGAACAATTCTAGATAGCGGGTGAGAAAAATCCTCCCTTATTCTTTTTTTAGAGCAAATTTCGGGCGGAAAATCACTTTCGATCAAAGATCGTACTGGCGAAAAAATCTCCGAGGCGGGGGAAGATCGCATACAAACGAGCACCTACCTCCATGAGGAGGGGCAGGTTGATTTCCCTTTTGCTCGTCAGCATGCAGTCTACAATCTCCCTTGCCACAGCTTCCGCATCTAGAGCCCACCGTCCGATTTTCGCCAGATAGGTTCCATCTTTGTCGGCCTTAGCAAAAAACTCTGTCTTGATGGGACCAGGGTTCACCGTGGTAACCTTGATGCCAAAGGGTTTTAACTCAAGTCGGAGTGCATTGGAGTAACCCCTCACTGCAAACTTTGTTCCTGCATACACCGCGGACTTTGGTGTGGCCATCTTGCTGGCTTGGGAGGAAATATTAATGATATGGCCTGACCTGCGTCGTTTCATCTCCAGGGCAATCTTCTGCGTCACTTGAATTAGCCCTAAGACATTCACACGAAACATTTCTTCCGTCACATCATAGGAAGTGTTAAGGGCCGGCTCAAAAAGGCCAAATCCTGCATTATTCACCAAAACATCGATTTTTCCATCGGCCTCTCCTACGATGCGGTTCAGTACTTTTAAAACTTGTAGCCTGTCACCTACATCGAGGACATGGGCAAAAGACTCCCGACCAGAAAGCTCTTGACATCTCTTGCCCACAGCACGGAGGCGTTCTTCGTTTCTCGCTGTGACAATGACGCTTGCACCTTGCTTCGCCGCCTGGTAGGCTACTTGTTCCCCCAGACCCCCTGAAGCGCCGGTAATCAGTACTGTCTTACCTCGTAGTCGTTTCCTGATGTCGTTCATGGTATCACCAACGTTTTCCTTTACCATCCCTGAACTGACCTACTTCACTGAGACACCTTCCCCATACTTTTCCGCAATTTTTACCAAGACCTGAACACAATTGTCCATAGCTTGAATACAAGCATACTCCAGCTTAGAATGGTGATTGTGGCTGCCGGTACCCAAGTTCGGACAAGGCAGGCCCATAAAGGAAAGCCTGGCACCATCTGTACCGCCCCGAACCGGAATACTATGGGGTTCACCGCCCACTTCCCGTACCGCTTCATAGGCGGTATCAATGAGATGCCAATGGGGCCTGATCTGTTCCTCCATATTCGCGTAGCTATCCACAATTTCGTAAGCGGCTGTACCTTCGCCGTAGATATCATTCATCCACTTGGCCGCCCTCTTAAAGCGGTCTTTCTTGGCCTGGAACTCTTTCCGGACGTGATCCCTGATAATATAGGTGAGGGTTGCTTTTTCCACTTCCCCCTCTAAAGCGATCAAATGGTAAAAACCCTCGTATCCCTCGGTATATTCCGGCCTCTCCGCGGCGGGCAAGAGACGATCAAACTCCATCGCCAGGAGGGAAGCATTTTTCATCTTATTCTTGGCTGTCCCGGGGTGGATGTTCCTTCCCTTAATGGTCAAGGTGGCGGTGGCGGCGTTAAAGGTCTCGTACTCAACCTCCCCAAAGGCTCCCCCATCCACCGTGTAGGCAAAATCAGCACCAAAACGTTCCACATCAAAGAGGTTGGCGCCCCTGCCGATCTCTTCATCAGGGGTAAATCCAATCTTTATGGTACCGTGCTTGATATCAGGATTGGTCAAGAGGATTTCGGCCATGGTGAGTATCTCGGCAATTCCTGCCCGATTATCGGCACCCAAAAGAGTTGTACCATCGGTGACGATCAGATCCTGACCTATGTAATCCCTCAGGGAAGCATACTCCTCAGGGCTGAGGATAATATCTTCCTCAGCATTGAGCACAATATCTTGTCCATCGTAGTTTTCAATAATCCTAGGCTTAATGTTCTGGAAAGGAACGTCTCTCACCACATCCATATGTGCAATGAAGCCAATCACGGGTCCTGTCCAGTTTTCAATGTTGGCTTTAATGGTGCCAAAGACATACCCGTTTTCATCCACATGGGCATCTTCGATCCCCAAGTCGAGCATTTCCCGGACCAAGGCTCGAGCGAAATCGAGTTGCTCAGGGGTACTAGGGCATGTCTCACTCGTGCTATCCGATGCCGCTGCAAACTTCGTGTACTTGAGAAGCCTCTCATATGCCTTCATTTCTATCCTCCTTACGAAATCCCACTTACTTCTACATGCAATCTCCTCTAGTCTTACATTCTGCAAAGAGGAGTCCATCACCTGGTCAAGAAACTCTATGCTCATAGGAAGGGAGAAATGCCAAGTGCCGCTAGTCCATAAACTTCTGAGCTGGTATAACCTTAACCAACGGGACCTACCCTGGCGAAGAAACCCAGATCCGTACAAGACCCTAGTCTCGGAAATCATGCTACAACAGACCAGGGTTGAAGCGGTACTCCCTCCTTATGAGCGCTTTATGCAGCGCTTCCCATCCATCAAAGATTTGGCTTTCGCCACGCAAGATGAGGTACTCACCTTTTGGCAAGGACTCGGCTATTACTCCCGGGCCCGGAGACTGCACCAGGCGGCCCAAATCATTATGACGGAGCATGATGGCTTGATTCCCAGCGATAAAAACACCCTCCAAGCTCTGCCAGGGATCGGTGATTATACCTGTGGGGCCATTTTGAGCATCGCCTTTCACCAGCCTGAAGTGGCCATGGACGGAAACCTACTGCGAGTAGGGGCTCGGCTCTTTCTGATCCGAGATCCCATTAACCGAACAAAGGCGAAAACTGCCATTAAGACAGGGTTCGAGTCTACCGTGCCGGTGGAGCGGCCCGGAGATTTCAACCAAGCACTCATGGATTTGGGTTCGAGCATCTGTCTGCCGAAACATCCTCGCTGCGGCGAGTGTCCCCTTTCCGACCACTGCCAAGCCTACGTGCAGGGGGAGGCTATGCTACTACCTATAAAGGATGCTCCGAAGCCTCCGGTACCAGTCCAGGTCCAACTTTATCTCGTGGAATCGGATAAGACCATACTTTTTCGCCAGCGCTTGGCGGGAGGATTCTTACAGGGAATGTGGGAGCTACCGTGGTATGAAACAGATACTCTACAGGTCGCAGAGGAATATGGTTGGATTTCGGTCCCTTTAGAATCCGGTTCCCGGGAAAAAGTCTATGAGATGGAATATATTTTCTCCCATCGGCATTGGTTTATGACCATCTTCCACTATAAGGTGGTAGAGCCATTTTACACACCACAAGACGAAAACACACTTTACCGTTGGCAACCCCTGCACTCCGTGGATACCATCGCACTTCCCACGGTGTTCAAAAAGGTACTAGAGCTCGTGCAAAATTCCCTCTCTGGCTAAGACAGTCGTCCTTGCCAGTTTTCAAGAGCGGCCCGAATGGAGCGGCTCATCTCACGGGCGAAGCTACTCCCTGTCTTACGGGCATACGTGAACTGCCCCATGTTGGTGGCCCCAAACTTGTTATTGGGTGAGAACCCCTTTTCTAGCTCGCTAAACATGGCTTTGAGTTCTTCATCGCCTAGATGGCGATAGGTCTCATCGTGGACAATATACTCACTGGGGAAGCGGTCTCTGAAGATGGGCTTATATTCATCGGGATAATAACCTAGAGTCAACATGGCTGCGGGAAAGACGTAATCGGGTAACCCAAGAAGCTCCCGATGGGTTTCGTAGTTTTCCATGATATCCCCAATATAGCAGGTTCCCATCCCTAAGCTCTCCGCGGCCAAGACCGCTGTTTGAGCCGCAATAATGGCATCATCCATGGCTAAAAAGAGATCGCCAACATCAGGCGTCTTGAGTTCTTGCACCTCGGATAAGCGGTAGTAATCAAACCAGCGCTGGTAATCCGCTAAGAAGATCAGCACCAAGGGAGCCTTGGCAATAAAGGGCTGGTTGTCACAGGTTTTGCTTAAGGTCTCTTTGACCGCTTGGTCCTTGATGACAAGGACAGAGTACAGCATCATGTTTCCTGCGGTAGGGGCTCGCAAGGTTGCAGCGAGGATCGTCTGCAAATCATTGTCACTAATCGGTGTGTCTTTGTAACGTCTCAGGGATGTGCGGCGATGGATCGTCTCTAATACTGGGTTCATGCTTTCAAGTCTCCTTTTTCATCGATTAAATTGAGGAAAATGTCTACGATTCTCGGGTCAAACTGTGTTCCTGCATGTTTGAGTAGTTCGTCCCTGGCCTGAGCAGGCGACAGGGCTTTGCGATAGGGACGGGTCTGGGTCATGGCATCATAGGCATCCACTACACTCAAAATCCTGGCGAGAAGTGGAATCTCCTCTCCAACCAAACCCTTTGGATATCCTTTTCCATCCCACCGTTCATGATGGGCTAGAATGTAATCAGCGATATTGCCAAGCTCCGGAACTGTGCTGGCGATCCGATACCCGATTTCCGGGTGTTTTCTCATAGTCTCCCACTCATCATCGGTAAGGGGACCTGGTTTGAGCAAGATGTGCTCCGCGATACCGATTTTTCCTATGTCGTGTAGCATGGAGAAAACCTCAAGCTCGTCCAGCTCTATTGCCGATACCCCCAGGGCTTCTCCCACTTGACGACAAGCATTACCCATGCGCCTCCCATGCTCCTCAGTCTCATAGCTTTTCTCGAACAGAGTGCGTTTAATCGAATCTAGAAGAACGCTCCGGTAACTCTTGGCTCCCAGAAGTTTGCTCTTAAACATATTGTTTTCTGCTCTCCTGAGAATCTCACCCCTCGATTCAGCATGATTTAGCTTGGTGGCACAGCCAAGGGAGATCCCAAGCTTGGTGTCGGCTACATAGGTCCCCGCCGCGAGAACTTTAATCTTCTCGCAGATGCGCTCTCCTTGTGCTTCGGTTGTTCTTGGCATGAGGATGACGAACTCATCCCCACCCCACCGGGAGACAATATCGGTATGTCTACAGCAACTGCGGATGATATCTGCCATTTTGTTGAGGGCCTCGTCCCCCACCTGGTGCCCAAAGGCATCGTTCATGAGTTTAAGACCATCGAGATCTCCCATGACCAAGGTTAAAGGATAAAAGGCTTCCTTATCCAGTCTCTTGTACTCATCTTCAAAGAAGGTACGATTATACAAACCTGTTAAGGAGTCACGGTACGTCAAGTAGGCAATTCTGGCCTCACGCTCTTTGGTCTCCGTGACATCGCGAAAGACAAGGACAACCCCTAAAAGCTCCCCCTGCTCATTGCGGATGGGAGCAGCACTGTCATCAATGAACTTCTGTGTACCGTCTTTGGCCTTAAGAACTGTATGATTGGCAAGTCCGACGATCTCACCCGTTTGCAGCACTTTCTCTACGGGATTTTCACAGCGTTCACCGGTAGCTTCATTATAGATGTCGAAGACCTTCGTGAGCGGTTGACCAAGGGCACTTTCCTGGGTCCAGCCAGTGAGGGTTTCGGCTATGGGATTCATCAGTTCAACTCTACCGTGAATGTCTGTGGCGATGACTGCATCACCAATGGAATATAAGGTCACTTTGAGTTTCTCTTTCTCAGCAAAAAGGGCCAGTTCTGCGAGTTTCATTTCGGTGACATCCGCATAAACTGCAACAATCTCTCCCGTGTTAAGTTTGAAAACAATGTTTTCAAACCAGCGATGCTCATGATCTTCTTTGTAGACATTCACTGGATAGTAAGCGGTTTCCCCTGTTTGCCACACATGGCGAAATGTGTCTAGAATACCAAACTCTTCAACACCAGGTCGAATCAGGCCTAGGGGTTGGTTTAGTACTTCTTCCTTGCGCCACGCTTCAATCTCCAGTGCTGCTGGGTTTACGGATTTGATAATATAGTCATCACCTGAGGTTCCATCTCCCAAGACCTCGTATATGACAATAGCGCTTGGATTGTTGTCAAAAACCCGTTTGCTAAAATCCTTACTACTGGTGAGGGAACTTTCTAATGTGGCCTGGATCGTTTCGAACTCCAGCTTTGCCTTTCTAAATCGATGGGCATCATGGAGTAGCGTTACCAGATGACCTGAATGGGAAATAAAGGCCGTCACCAGAAACCAACGATCGCCTAGTTCGAATAGTTCTTCAAACTTGCCTCCAGTAGTTGTTTGCAGATCAGAAAACCTTTCTAACCACTCCTCAGGTATTCTTTGGGATTGAAAGAGCCACTGCGACATGAGGCTACCAACTGCTCCCTCTTCATCGATGTCAAAGTATGCTTCAAAGGCAGGATTGACTCTGAGCAGTCTGTAGTCCACAATGGTTCCTTGCTGATCAAAGACTGCTTCACTCATGGCAAACATCAAAGACATCCGCCGCACGATCTGCTCACAGTTGGCATGCATGTTCTTTCCCTCCTTTGCTCTTTTGCTCTTTGCGATGATTACATCATTCGACATAACTGGCTAAACTCCTAGCCTCAAATACCCAGGGTTTTCCAACAAAAAAAGGGCAACCTCCATTGAGGAGTTGCCCCTTCCGATTCGTTGATTCCGGTCTTTCCCTATTCGTCCAGCGTTCCTCCGTAGGTATCAAAAATCCTCACAGCCGCTACAATCGCTTGCTCGCGGGTTGAAAACAGCTTGGGAGCAAACTGATCGTCGCCGACAGTGGTGAGAAAGTTGTGTTTGGTGATGAATCTGACATTGGTAATGAAGTAAGGTGCTATTTCTTCTTCATCCACAAAAACGGGTGCCCCCACAACCGACATGTCTGCCTCGGGACTTAGAGTCTCCACAGACCGATACAGCATGGCTGCCATCTGTTCCCGATTGATCAGCACATCAGGAGCGAATTGGTTGTTCCCAATACCTGCGACAATACCCAGGGCATGGGCTTTCAGTATTTCTGGATTGTCAGTATCAGTAAAGGTATCACTCGGTGCTGGTTTAGCCTTTTTTCCGGTATAGAGTTCGTACATCTGGACGGCTAGTTCGGCAAACTCTTCTCTTGTGATAAAGCCCCCCACATCATCCTTAACTCGATCAGTGATGAAGCCGTATTCCACCGCCTGATCAAGTTCCTCGATAGCCCAATCCGATGCTCCTCGGTAGGCTGCGGGATTACCAATCACCACAAGGTTCGAATAGTCCGATTGAATCTCCTTATCGATGAAACTATTAATATATCCCCAAGAGGAATAGAAGTAGGCCCGGAAGGAGTAGACTTCGGCATCCACATTGATGCCCCCCGCTGCATCTGGCTCTTCATAGGGATAATAGCCATATTCATTTCCACCCAAGAGGTCACTTACAGCCATCTCGGTGAGTGTATACATAGAAGCTGCTTGATTCCAATCATAGTCTCCGTACTTCGCTTCAAAGCGAATCGCCACGGGCATACAGTTTGCCCCAGGATAATGCTGATAGTCTGCACTCAGATTATCATTGATGGTTTGCACACGCTCGGGGACGTCCAAGGTGATGGCAAAATAGGGCCAGTTGTTCTGATCGTGCTTGATCTCCACCGTCAAGTTAGTTGGAGCATCCAGCGAAAAGGGTACCGAATCGGAAGCCACCACTCCTTGTGGGAGTA
>JAAYOK010000333.1 GCA_012520355.1 Bacillota bacterium
TCGACCTGGAAAGGCTGTGTCCAATAGGTGGCCGCCTTTTTTCCCTAATTCATTGGGCCACAAAAACGCCATTTCCCTTCCTTCCAGGCTCGGTCGATCAGCTCCTGTTCTAAGTTAAAACGACCAGGCAAACATGAAATGAATCGAACTTTCTTGGCGGCCATTAGCTTGACATTCTCTTTGGTGATCAAAGCAGAGTAGGCAACGTCCCAAGTTTCAAGAAAGCTCACATGAAACTCATCAAGGATCTTCTGATTCCAGACATTGTCGCTCTGATTGCCGCTAGTTACATCACCAACAATGGGGAATCCTTCATTGGTAACCATCAGCCCAAATCTTAACTGCTTAAGATGTGGTTGATGATCTTCGTTAAATCCACGGACAATCTCTTCTGCTATGGCCTTGGTATCATAGTCACCTTAGACTGAGAAGGAAGTCGTATCCGCATGTACACTGCTGATATCTATGTCCTCAATTCTTGCCGCTTGGTATGCCACAGTGCCTAACAACTGCCGGCAATCAACCTCGGCTAGGCGGTCAAGGGCCCGACCTAATGCATCGTCATTGAGGTCATTAGCCTCGATCTCTTCTTCAAAGAGGAGAGGCATATCCATACCCTCATAGAAGTGTTGAACATTGTAGAGCGGTTGGCGCTCTACAAGCGCATTGATAACAGGGGCATTAATTAGAGTTCCCGGTGACACTTTCCATTGCTTTTGGTCTCAGGCAAACATGTTATTGATTGTACGCGTTATTTGCAGCTACCTGCATAGATGCGCCATCAAGTTTGCTGCCCCAGGGTTCTTGGCGAATACCTGCATATTCCAGCCACCTTCCATAATGTGGAGGAAGCCGAATTCGCGATTTCCAGGCCAAGTCCTGCTAAGCAAAAACTATTTATTTCTAAGCATCAAGGGTGCGAGTAATATCATCCTAGTATCGGGAGGACTCCTTTGATCGCTTTGCCTCAAGCAAACAACCCTCTTTGACCAACTAATGGGAATAAGAGGATTGTTGCAAAGCTCTCCGACCAGACAGTCCAGCGCAGGTGGGATAGCCATAATGATAATCTTCCACAACTTCCTCAAGGCTAACTAGAATACGCCAATCGTCACCGTAGTCGTAGACATAGTTAATCTGGCGATGTTCTTCGAGGTACTCATCTATTTTGAGTCCCGTGGGTTTGCGGATAACTGTCTGCAAGTTCTCCAGCTGTCTCTCGGCCAATTCTGTGCTCATGGCCTTAAGCCTTGCCTCTATCTCTTTACGGTTCTTCTTAAACTGCTTATGCCCCTCGTAAGCTTCTTCATCATTTGTCACCCTGATATTTTCATCAGACAAATCAAAGTGAAAGAGGTGGTAAGCATCCTGCTGATACCCGCTGTAAAAGTTAAACATTCCGGATCACATCATGCAGCCTGTTAAATGCAGCTCCAGCTGGCATGATAACTCTTTACCATATGAGTGGTTCTGAACCCAGAATTTCTATTTTAGCCTGGTAGGCTTTCATGGTGTTATCCCTCGTTCCCTTATCTGCTGAGTACTTATCAACGCAGCCACCTTGTAGCATCTACTTTAATGCCGATAGCTTGTCGGTATATCGTTTTTCATCAAACTCTTCCCCGTTTTTCATCACATCATACATTTCTTCAATTAAGATAGCGGCGATTTTCTTTTTGGCATCTCGCTCACTATACCCTAATTTCCTCAATCTCTCTAGTGTAATTTTAGTAATCGGCGGATCATTTGCATTAATTTGGTTGTCCACTACTCCGAGAATAGTTCTCTGTAAATGTTTATTAACCATTTTTCTACCTCCTTGCTATTAGAATATCGTAATAGGATTACCCGGCCGCGTGGTCAGCTCACCTCATGGCTGAACGAAGTACGACCCTGGCAGTTCAAATGCATAGTAGACTTTCACCTACTTCCTGAGGGGGAGCCGACGCATGTATATTACGGTAAGAACGGTGTAGGATGTCCTAGGTATCAGGGTGGAGCTTAAAAACTAAACTTACCATATTCCGTTGATCTTTTTATACAAGACGCTATTGAGGATCCTGATTTACTGGAACATATAAGGCTGATGGGCGTTATGTTCTACCAAAATCGCCCGAGGAGGCATAAAGGGTCAAGCTACCCATTAGCTGAGTAACATCTCCGTACGTACCGTGCGGTATACGTCTGTTCCAAAGTTTACACTTTAACTCTAGGGTGTCCGACCCCTTTTGGAAAATGGCTTCTCCTCACCAGTCAATCTCCTCTGGATAATCTACGTTAAGCTGAATATCATCCGGCGAACAATTATGCGTCTTTGCAGCTTGGTTCACCGCAACCCGATACTCTTGGTATTCATCGCCCTTCTCTACGAGGCGTTTCACCATAATGGAGATATTTTTCACCCGTTTATCCCTATCCAACTCCAGAAAACGAATGTTCAGGACATCTAAGTACTGTGTAGTATAGCGTTCAAACGAAACCGAATAACCAAACATCATGTTCTTGAGTCTTCCCAGAACCGTTGAAGGCACCGTTTGCTGAATACACTCAAAGACAGCAGCCTGGAATAGTCGTATCTGGGCCAAGCTCGCGTCCCAGATAACGTTTTTGTCCTCAAAGTAGTTATAGCCGCTCTTTGAGAGCTTTCTAGCATGTAGCCGAGCAAAGTCATTGAGGGCCATGGTGTAAAACAGTAGTTCTGGCCATAGGACATTGAAGGTTAAGTAGACATTCTTGTCGGGGGCAACAATGCCGTGCCAGCGCTTTGTCTCATCATCTAGTCCATTTGAGACAAAGGCCACCCCCCTATCCCCCATAAACGCATGGCGGAGATCGTAGCAAAGAGCAAGCACACGCAAACGCGCTTCATAGTGGCTCGGGTACTCTTCTTCGTCCCCAACAACTTCGTGCAAAGCATCGTAGAGCTGATGGAAATCAGAAAAATCGCCTTTTATCGTTACGCCAGCATGGTTTGGTGTTGATTCTATCGTAATCATCTAGCCATCCTCCCCGTTATCTTCTCCAACTCCAAACAAATCAAAGACGTCTGGATCATCCAAAACCCTACTTGTGGTTTTACCCACGTTTTTGAGCATGCTATCCATCTTCTGATCAATGGTTTTCTTAAGCAAGAGCCGGAAATCAATGTTCCTTAAGGTAAAGAACAAAGTGGGGTCCTCATCGAAGCGGGCTCCAATCCCATATAAAACTGCAGTGACATGTTTACACATACTGGCCCAATCAGGGCAAGTACAGTCAAAGTCAATCTCGTTAATTGTAGGGAAAAGGCCCTGTCCCTTCACTGTGAACAGTTCCTCAAGCTCCTTTGGAAACTTCCCAGCCAGGAGCTGTTCTAAGTCAGTAATTCTCTGATCACAAAGCTTAGCGATATCCTCTAACTGCCGGTCGAGTAGAGAATCAATCTGGACTTGAACCGTATACGGTGTACGTCGACTCCCCTGTACCAAAGCTGTAACACTTCCGGTATCAATCTGTAGATCAAGGACTGTACCACTTCAAATATAGCTTCGGCCCCTAGCTAGTCGATTGGAGTAATCGGCATAGAGTTCTAGATTTTGGTTCCAAGCTTTACCCCACCAGGTGCGGGCAATGGTTCGCCCCTCAATGACAATGGGTGCTAAGTTTGGATTTTTCTTTCTGAGTTTTTCAATTTGCCTTTGTGCTTTTTCCTTTTTCACGCTAACAGGAACATATTCGGGGTAGTCGCCAAAACGGCCCATCAGTTTTCACCGCCCACTGCCAAGGTAAATAGCTCCATGAGTTGCTTGTTGTCTAGTTCCGTAATCCAATCTTCGCCAGCTTCGGCCAAGATATCTGTGGCTAAGGCGTTTTTTTCTTCGATCATCAAATCAATTTTCTCTTCGATGGTCCCTGAAGTAACGAATTTGTGCACCATGACGTTCTTTTCTTGCCCGATTCGAAAAGCACGGTCTGTGGCCTGATTTTCCACTGCAGGATTCCACCAGCGATCGAAGTGAATTACATGATTGGCGGCAGTTAGATTTAAGCCCACTCCCCCTGCCTTCAAGGACAAGACCATAAAGGGCGTGTATTCAGCTGCACCAAAGCGCTCCACTAATTCCCCTCGTTTTTTTACTGGTGTTTGTCCATGTAAGACCAAACCTTCTCGTCCAAAGATGGTGGCCAAAAAGGCAGCCAGGGGCTCTGTCATTTCCCGAAATTGAGTGAAAACCAAAACCCGTTCGCGTTTTTCGGCTATAGTCTCGCAAATCTCCCTCAACATCTCGAACTTCCCGCTGTGCTGTGCTAAAAAAGCAGCTTGTCCCAGGTATTGATCGGGGTGGTTACAGATCTGTTTAGCCTTCATGATACTTGCTAGAACCAAGCCCTTCCGTCCGATCCCTTCAGCAGAATCCAGGCTTTGCTCCAGCTCCTGGACAAGCTTCTGATACAAGACGACTTGTTTTTTAGACAGACCGGTGTAAGCCTTCAACTCAACTTTATCCGGCAAATCAGCGATGATGGACTTATCCGTTTTTAAGCGGCGCAAGATAAAGGGGCTGATCATATGCCGTAGCTTAGCATAGTCTAAACCACTATTTCCCAGACTCTTGGTTAAGGCTTTAAACTCCTTCGCTGAACCCAGCAAACCACTGTTGAGAAAGTCAAATAAAGACCAGAGGTCTGATAGGCGGTTTTCAATGGGTGTTCCTGTTAAGGCAATTCTTGCCTTGGCCTGAAGCTTTTTAATGACTTTGGTTTGCTTCGTACCAGGGTTTTTTATCGCTTGGGCCTCATCGAGGATAACAAGATCCCACTTTACATCCTGAAGCACTTCAAGGCGGGTGGCTAAGCCATAGGTCGTAATGATTAAGCTCTCTTCAAAGTCAGCAAGGTCAAAGTTGTCTTTCGTACTGTAGATGGCTCTATGCTTGAGCTGAGGAGCAAACCGCTCTAGCTCCTTTTGCCAATTACCCATCAAGGATGCAGGAATGATTAACAAGACCTTACTTGGGGCCACGTTTCGCATCTGCTCTAACAAGGCAATAACCTGGACCGTCTTGCCCAGCCCCATATCATCGGCCAAGCAGGCCCCAAATCCTAAGTCCTGCATAAGTTTTAGCCAGTTCAATCCTTCTTGCTGGTATTCCCGTAGTGTAGCCTTGAAACCCTCACCTATGGCCACATCTTCAATTAGCATGGGCTTGGTTAATTTGGCCATCACCTCGTTTAGCCACTGGCCATTTGTGACCTCGATTTCTACCTCATCATCCTCTACACCAAGCGTTTCCCGCAGGTTCAGCTCTAAACGCATGGCTTCTGCAAAAGTATACCCTCCGCTTTGAGCTAATTGCTTGGCTTTCTCATAGGCAGCCAAGGTGGCTTCAAGTTTCTCCGCATCCACCTCTACCCACTTGCCCTTGATAAAGTGTAAGCCGGACGTTTCAGCCAAGAGGGCCTTTAGCTCCTCCTCTGTGATTCTCTCTTCCCCAAGGTATAACCCGGGGCTAAACTCCAGTAAGCTATCGATTCCGACCTTCGCTGGCTCTTGGTCTCCGACACTCACTGCGAGGGTAAAGGAACTGCTCTTCCTCTTCCACCAGTCAGGAATCCTGCAAAGAATGCCACATTCCTCGTAGAAAGGTACTTCCTTAAGGAAGGTATAAGCTTCTTCACTGGAGAGTCTAAGAGGGCGAAAAAGTTCGCCGCTTTCCACGAGTTCAGATATAAGTCTGCTTTTATCAGCTGCGGAACTCACGGTAGAAAGTAGCTTTAAGAGGAGTTCATCCTGTCCTTTATATTCTAGCAAGGCATTTTGCAAAGGAATGTGGGAGGCCTTGCTATCCTGGGCCTTTTGAGTACTGTAGGTTGCCAAAAAGGCAAAGGGAAACTCTTCGTCTTTTTTATTTTCCACTAAGTGAAAAAACACGCGCCCGAATACAGAAACTTGGGCATTGCGCTCCCGCAAATATTCGGCCACGCTTCCCGTGTAAACGGAAATTTCTTGAGCAAAGACCTGCTCTAAGCGGTTAAATACCCCTTTGATCCACTCATCTATGATAAACTCGGATCCTATGCCAAAGGGAACCTTGGCCAATAGGGTCCTAAGGTCCTCGCCAGTTGGGGCAATGGTGGCGTTCGCCCTGAGATACTCCACATCCACCGTCTGGGCTAAACGTTCTATGAACCTCTTTGCGGCTTGAGCTAAAAAGACGATAGATGGAGCTAGCCCATTGACATCTTCCATGAATCCCAGGGAAAATAGGCAGGCATCTGGATCGTCAACATAGTGGTTGTAAATCTCGGTTTCCTTGGCAACGATGGATTCCGGTCGTTTCTTAACCAAAATTGGATCAAAGTCTAAGGTGAAGTCGTTTTCTAAAAAGATGGCTACGAGTTGTGCGTTCTGGGTACTTGTTTTCATAATTCCTCCATAGAGCGCAGGGATCAAAGATTTTATCCATAGGGATATTCTTTAGAAAAGAGGTTAACCCTGCTACCCTAAAACGGATTCATTGACGGTTAAGGTGAAGGAGGTTATTCTTGAGGTAGGTTTGTATTGAGCACTGAATGAAGGGTCGTGAAGAATTGCCTACTAAGCGCCTCATTGCCATGCCTGCAAAGCATCACTTTAATATCTCATGATTTAGTGGTTTTCTCTCAAATTGCATAGGTGCTACCAATAATCTCAGATTATGTAGTCTGAGGTTTTTTCTTGTTCTCTTTTGGACAAGCCTCCTGTAA
>JAAYOK010000056.1 GCA_012520355.1 Bacillota bacterium
ATCAACCGTTTGACTGGCCGTTTTATAGTCCAGACTTGCATCCCAAGGCAAGGCTAGCATTGCTTTGAGTCCTTCTGACTGGAGCTCTGCAGCAAGCCTTTCAATAAAGGAGAAAAGCTGTTCCTGTTCTGGGCCAGGTAGATAATCAATATTGATTAAGACTCCCTTTAGACCCCATTCTTGTACAGCGGATAGAATCTGCTGGATGCTCTTTTGCGCCAGGGAGGGCATGTTCAACAAGGGAGTGGGACTAGCTCCAAGGGAGACATTGGCAAAGGTATCCATCTCTTGGTTACCAGCAAAATAGAGACTGCGTCCCATTTCCTCGTGGTCAAAACCGGATGCCACAGTCAGGCCACCGTAGCTATCTAGTTTCCAACCAAGAGAAACAAGACCTGTGAGTTTGGAACCGTTTTCGAGTAAACTATCATAGGCCAATTCTCCGCCGGAATAAAAGGCCAGAATCTCCTGGGAAGGCTCGGCCCGTTCTATCTGTTCCAGGTTTAGAGCGTAGTTGGGAACCCAGCCATCGGGACCTGCAGAAGGACGGATTTTGTACCAGTTTTGGACCTCATCGAGAACTGTGACCTTGGTACTTGCGGTCACAGTTCCTAGGGGCTTCCCGTCTGTACTTGGACTATGTCGAATGGTTACTCGCTCTGCGGTAATCGTTCCCCCTTGACCTAAGATAGCGTAGGATTGCTGCGCCATGGGAGGATCGTAAGACTTGATGGGCTGGGCTTGTCCTCCCGAAAAGAGACTCGTTAGATAAAACAATACGGACAATAGAGCTGCAAAGATACCCTGATTCACCGTGATCCCCCTTTCTGCACTACTGAATCTATGGTATCATATTAGCAATTGAAGATCAGTGGAAAGAAAAGTGCCCTTTGGCTAAATAGCCCAGCTGCACTGGAGGATGGAATGTATCAACGTACCGTATTACCCAACGGGATTCGAATTATTACAGAATACTTACCTTATCTGCGCTCCGTTACCCTCGGCGCGTGGTATGAGGTGGGGAGTCGCCATGAGACCGAACCGGAATGGGGAATTTCCCACTTTATTGAACACATGATGTTTAAAGGCACCACGAAGTATACAGCTAAGCAAATTGCTGAGGTCATGGATCAACGGGGAGGCTATTTGAATGCCTTCACCGGTAAGGAGCAAACCTGTTATTACTTCAAGGTCCTCGATGAGCATTATGGAACTGCAGCGGAACTCTTAGAACAGATGTTGCAGCACTCTCTATTTCTACCAGGGGATGTACATAAGGAAAAAAACGTGGTTCTGGAGGAGCTTAGTATGTACGAGGACTCCCCAGAGGAGCTTGTGCATGATTTGTTTTCTGCCAAGATTTGGCCCCATGATCCCCTGGGACGCAATATCATTGGCTCAACAAGTAGCGTGGCCACGTTTTCACCGGAGATGATCAGAGACTATCTCGCCAAGCATTATACAGCGGATCGCTTGGTGATTGCCAGTGCCGGGAACATCAGTCATGAACAGGTTGTGGATACCTTTGGTGCCGCCTTTGCCTCGCTACCGCGAGGTTCTCGGCCTCTTTTGAGTCGCGCCTTACCAGAGGCTGGACAAGGCCATTTTCAGGATAAGGATATTGAGCAGGTTCATCTCTGTCTGGGAGGCCCTGCCCTTTGTCGTCACGACAGAAGGCGTTATGCCCTAGCCCTTTTGGACACCATGATCGGCGGCGGAGTCAGCTCCCTTTTGTTTCAGGAGTTACGGGAGGAGCGAGGCTTAGTCTATAATACCTACTCCTTTACCGCCCTATACGATGAAGTCGGTGCCTACGGTATTTACGCTGGCTTCAATCCGCAACATTGGGATCAGGTTTGGACTCTGCTCCGGGAGTTATTTGAGGGTCTACCACAGTTGATCACCGCTGAAATGTTAGAGAGGGCCAAGGGACAGATGAAAGGTAGCTTGGTACTCTCCCTGGAGAGCACGAGTAACCGGATGACCCGTCTGATTAAGGGAGAGGTGGATGAGGGTAGGATCACTACACCTGAAGAGACCATGGAACGGATCGAAGCGGTGACCTATGATGAGTTGATGGAACTAGCCCAGACGATCTATGATCCAGAAAAGTGGAGTTGGGTAGGGCTTGGCCCGAGACACCTAGTGAAGGAGGAAGTATCATGCCAGAAGACATGCTAAGGAGTATCTTCAGCCTGCAACAACAGTTCGACGAGGCGGTGGCTAAACATAGGAATTTAGAGTATTCCCAGGAGGTCTGGATTCAAAAGGAGATCTTAGCCATTATCTCCGAACTAAGTGAGATTCTAGATGAAGTCAACTTCAAGTGGTGGAAGGATCCCAAGGAAATCGATCATGGGAAACTCACCGAGGAGATCGTGGATGTCCTCCATTTCTTTGTGAGCATGTGCTTGAAGGCTGGTCTTGGTCCTGAGGAACTCTATGAAGCCTATGTTCGGAAGAATCGGGAGAACTTTGCTCGTCAAGAGGGAGCAACGGATCGGCCTGGCTATGCTTGGAAAAAATAGTTCCATGTGATATACTTAAAATACTCCGCGCCCAGGGAGATGTCCAAAGGAGATGTTCTTTTTTGTACATGCGCGGGGTTTTTTTTGTCCTTTTTTGCTTGTTGTTCACCCCAAGTGTTGAAGCTATCCATTACGCTGGTGAATATGAAGTCATGCTTGGGACCCTGGGTACAGGGTCATCCCTTAACCTTGATCTGAAGGGCGGGCGAGGACGGGCTGTTTACCGTTTAAGTTTGCAGGCAGACCTCGATCTCGTTCCGACAGTTAGGCCCCATGTTGTCACCCGGTGGGAGCTAGCCTATTCTATCTTGGATGATGTTAGGCTGGTTTTAAGTCAGAATCATGATCATTTTACCTCCCGGGAGCTCTTTGGGATGATCAACAAGAATCAACATCATGAAGACAGTTATTCCTTGACTCTCCAAAGTCCGCAGTTCGCTCTAGGATACCTCAAGCAAGTACCACTCAAGTCCAGGGATGTAGTAGATGCCCTATTTGTGGATGCCATATTTAGGATGGGGAATCTATCCCTACGGGGCCTGCAATTGAAGTATGCTGGCAATCACGAAGCTGGCTCGGCGGCAGTGTTACAGGCTGATGTCAGATTTCGCAACCTGCAGGTTGAGGCCGCCACCGCCTGGCAAGTGGATGCGGCCGGGAGAGAGAGTACGGCGCAAGTACTAGAAATTGGAGGTAGCCTCTCAAAAACCAGGGGACGCCTAACGTTTCAACGAGTAGAAGCCGGTTTTCAAAGCCTTTTAGCTAAGACCAATCAATATTCGTCCAATAGGCAGGGTTGGGAGTTAGAGTTGGCCACGGAACTTGACCAGTTGGCCTTAGGCTTTGATTTACGTCGTCAGACAAACCTGGAGCAGAGTCGAGAATATCACCGCTTAGCGTGGAAGCTGGAAATGAAGGAGAAAAAGACGAGCATAGAGTGGCGTCTGCAACCGACCCCGGCCGTACTTTTGCGCTACTTGGGTGATGACCACCTGGTTCAACTCGATCCAATCAATGCCACATTCCGGACGGATCTGACCCTTGGTGCTTGCGTGGCGAGCCTACGGGTGGATGCGCTACGCCAGATTGGCCGGGTGGAGCTTAGGTTGGGCCAGACTGTAAAGTGTCGTTTGATCGGCAAATACGATTTTGCTCAAGACCGATTTCACTACTCCTGTCTCTTTCAGTACAATTCCCTTCAGTTGGAAATAGGACAGTATGATCGAGGCAACATGAGCTCTGGTTTTAACAACACTCCGAGCTTTTGCATATCATGGGTCTGGAAGTTCTAGGGCCTTAAGGGGCTACATATGCTATGGTGGGGTGGATGCTAAATGCGCTACTCGGAGTTAGCAGGCAAAGAGATCATCTGCATTGATGAAGGAATCCGGCTCGGTGTGGTCGACCATACGGATCTCATTTTGAACTTGCGGACCGGAGAAGTGGAGTCCATTGTGATTCCCTACGGGTATCGTTGGTTCAAGCCGCGGCTGATTGTGATTCCTTGGCATGGTATCAAGAAAATCGGGCGTGACTTGATCATCGTTGATCTAGCATCGGCCCAGGATTATGCTGATGTAATGAGGAAAATTGAAGAACACCCCCGCAGGAATAAGCCCCCTTTTTTTGGGTAAGCTACTCTCAAGAAATGAAAGGGGGTAGTCTTTTGTCAACCGTCATTGGTGTTTTTAGCGATATTAGCACTGCAGAAAGTGCCGTAAGAGCTCTGAGAGACAAGGGATTTCAGGATAACGAGATCTCCATCTTAGCCAAGGATAGTAAAAAGGGTCAAAAGACCGAGTCGAGGGATATGGAGATGGGCTCAGATTCCATCGCTGATGGAACGACCTGGGGTGGTGCTCTGGGCGGGGCCGCAGGACTTTTGGCTGGAGTTGGAGCCTTAGCAATACCAGGTATCGGCCCTATTGTAGCCGCCGGTCCCCTTGCCGGCGTATTGTCTGGAGCGGTTACAGGAGGAGTGGCTGGAGGCCTAATTGACCTGGGCATTCCAGAGGAAAGGGGACGCCAGTACGAGCAAAACTTGAAACAAGGTGGTATACTCGCCGTCATTGAGACTAGCGACGATAAGGTGAATGATGCCAGCTCGATTCTCCGCCAAAATGGAGCCAAAGATGTTGAAAGCCATGGTGGGGGAAAGAATAACAACTAGACTAGACTTGAGAGAGGCTACCAATGAGGTGGCCTTTTTCTTGTCCAACCTTAGGCAGGAATGTTACCGCTTGGAGTCGAAAGAACTGGAATGGTTAAGGAGGGGAAGCATATGCGGGTTCTGGTGAACGGAGCTGCAGGAAAAATGGGTATAGAAGTATGCAAAGCGGTACATCAAGCCTCAGATTTGCATCTAGCAGGGGGAGTTGATCCCTCTGGTCGACAGCTACTAACTGGGATCAAGACATTTTCCAGCCTGCAGGAGGCCCTCGATTCGGAAAAAGTTGACGTAGTGGTTGATTTTACCACTCCTGCTGCCCTGGGACCAAGCATGGAGATCTGCCTCGCCCACAATGTTCCCATGGTGGTGGGGACCACGGGCTTGACCCAAGCAGAGCTTAAGGAATGGCAAGCCAGGGCGCTGCAGGAAAACTGGCAGGCCATTATTGCCCCAAACTTTGCTATTGGTGCTGTCCTCATGATGAAGTATGCCAGGGAGGCGGTACCGTTTTTTGAGCAGGCAGAGATCATCGAGTATCATCATGCTCACAAATTGGATGCTCCCTCAGGAACGGCACTTCGAACTCGAAAGCTTATGGAAGAAGTTCATGACAAAGAGATCCCGATTCACAGTGTTCGCCTACCTGGCTTGGTGGCGCATCAAGAGGTGATTTTGGGACTACCTGGACAGACATTGACGATTCGCCATGACTCCAGCGATCGCACGAGTTTTATGCCTGGGGTGCTCCTTGCCATCAGACGAGTCAAGCAGATTAAGGGAGTTGTGATCGGACTAGAACACATTCTTTTTACCGACATATAGTACTAGTGAGTTTCGGTGAGGAGGATGTGGTATGCTTGGGAAACTAGACGGTGTACCTCTAGCAATGCTCGGTTGCGATGAACGGGAAGTTCGCTTGGCAGAGGCCTTAGGGGAGCTTGGTGCAGACTTGCGTCTAGTGGGTTTTCCAAAGACAGAACGCCTAATGGGAGCACGACACTTTACAGATCCTAGAGATGCAGTTCGAGGCGCATGGGCAGTGATTGCCCCCATGAGTAATACAGACGCTGAAGGGTGGATCACAGCAAGGGAAGACGGGCAGCGTGAGCGAATTTCGTTAAGTGAGTTGATTCCGCTACTTCCTGGTGAGACACCTTTATTCCTTGGAGTTGCTAAACCCCTGATTCGAGCCTTAGCAACTAGGCAGGGGCTCATTTTGGTGGAGATGGCTGAGATTGACGAGATTGCAGTGCTAAATTCCATACCTACCGCGGAAGGTGCTATCGCGGTTGCCATGGAGAATACGGCTTTCACCATTCATAACTCTCGCTGTTTAGTGCTTGGGCTTGGACGGTGTGGAACGACACTAGCCCGTTTTCTGTTGGGCCTGGGAGCGAAGGTAACCATAGCCTCCCGTTCCCCTGCTGACCTTGCTCGTGCCATCACACTTAACTGTGAACCCCTAAAACTCTCAGCTTTAGAATCCAGAACAGATTTTCAAATTCTTTTTAATACGATTCCAGCCATGGTGCTACCACGTTCCTATTTAGAACTCTTAGATTCCACTTCCGTCATCGTGGATATTGCGTCGGGACCTGGTGGGACCGATTTTGCCTCTGCAGAGGAACTTGGGCTTCGAGCCATTCATGCTCTATCACTCCCCGGGAAGGTAGCTCCCCAAACGGCCGCAGACATCTTAGTTCAAACGATACCTCACCTACTTAAGAACCTACTAGGAGAGGAGCAGCAAGATGTTAGTGAGGGGTAAAAATATCGGGTTCGCCTTAACCGGTAGCCATTGTACGTATGAGGAAATCTGGCCCCAAGTGGAGAAACTGCGGGAGGCCGGTGCTGAAATTTATCCCATCGCATCGCAGACGGTAGCCGAAACCACCACGCGCTTTGGGGTCGGCTCGGAGATCATTGCTCATTTCTCAGCTCTGACCAAAAGACCCGTGATTACTACGATTGTGGAGGCGGAGCCTTTAGGTCCAGCGAAACTTCTGGATTGCTTGGTGATTGCACCCTGTACCGGTAGTTCTTTAGCGAAGTTGGCCAATGCTATTACCGATACCGCAGTCTTGATGGCGGCAAAGACCCAGCTCCGCAACGGGAGGCCTTTAGTCTTGGCGATCTCAACCAATGACGCCCTTGGGCTTAATGCGAAAAATCTTGGAATACTGCTTAATATACCAAATCTTTACTTTGTTCCTTTTGGTCAGGATAATCCTGAGGCCAAGGCCAGATCCCTTGTGGCCGATATGGACCTGATTCTTCCCACCATTGAACATGCTCTAGAGAATAAACAAATGCAGCCGGTCTTAATTGAAAGACAGGTCCGTGCAGTGAGATAGAATAAGGAGAGATTTTCATGAAAGGTCTACACGTAGCAATCTTAGGTGCCACGGGGATGGTTGGTCAGGAGCTCTTGGATCTCCTGGTGGAGAGGGAGTTCCCCATAGAAAACCTTACACTTTTATCTTCAGCTCGCTCAGCCGGGAATCGCATCTTGGTTGGGGGCAAGGAGTATGCCGTACAAGAAGCGACTCCCGAAGCCTTCCAAGGAGTAGATGTGGCTTTCTTTGCTGCTGGGGGCACAATCAGCCAAGAATGGGTTACACCCGCGGTGGAAGCTGGGGCCTTGGTCATTGATAACACTAGCGCTTTTCGGATGCGAGAGGATGTCCCTCTCATTGTGCCTGAGATTAACGCAGAGGAGATTCTCAAGCACAAGGGCATCATTGCTAACCCCAATTGCTCCACCATCATTATGGCCATTGTACTCAAACCCATATTGGATAGAGCTGGTATCAAGCGGGTAGTTGTCTCTACGTACCAGGCGGTATCGGGAGCCGGTGGACGGGGCATGGATGAACTACGGCGTCAAACCGAAGACTATGTGGCAGGTCGGGAACTGGAGGCATCGATTCTTCCGGTTGCTAGCGCGCCAAAACACTATCCCATAGCTTTTAACGCCATCCCGCAAATCGATGTGTTTGACGAAGATGGCTATACCAAGGAAGAATGGAAAATGATTCGGGAAACGCAGAAGCTATTTAACGATCCCGAATTTAAGGTTTCGCCTACAACCATTCGTATTCCAGTGATGCGCTCCCATAGTGAGAGCATTAATGTAGAAACGATCACTCCACTTTCCCCAGAAGAATGCCGGGAACTCCTCCGTCATTCGCCCGGCATTGAAGTTATGGATGACATTGAAAACCAGATCTACCCGCAGCCTTTGTATACATCAGGCCAAGATTCCGTCTTTGTGGGGCGTATTCGTCGAGACCTCACTGTAGAGCATGGACTGAACCTATGGGTGGTTGGTGATCAAATCCGTAAAGGGGCGGCTTTGAACGCAGTGCAAATTGCAGAACATGCGCATAAGTTGGGTGTCTTCACGCAAAAGTGAGGTGTGGAGAGTGAAAGTCATTGTGCAGAAGTTCGGGGGGAGCTCCCTTGCGACCCCTGAAATGCGAGCTGAAGCCCAGAGAAGAGTTTGGGAAACGGTGGAATCTGGTATCCAGCCGGTGGTGGTCGTTTCAGCCATAGGCCGACAAGGTGACCCCTATGCAACGGACACCCTGCTCGGCTTGATGGAGCAAACGAATCCTGCCCCAGAAGGGGTCAATGTGGATCTGCTCCTATCCTGCGGCGAGATCATTTCCGCCAGTGTGTTTGCGGAAGGTTTGCGAAAAATGGGACTACCCGCAGTGGCTCTGACCGGTTGGCAATGCGGGATCACAACCGATGAAGTCCATTTATCTGCCAGGGTTACAGGTGTGCGCAAGGAGAGACTCTGGGAGCTGCTCCGTTCAGGGGTGATCCCAGTTGTGGCCGGTTTTCAAGGAGTCACGGAGTCGGGAAAAGTGACAACACTTGGACGGGGAGGGAGTGATACCACCGCGGCCGTCTTAGGTGTAGTACTGAAGGCGGAACGGGTGGAGATCTTCACCGACGTCGATGGAATTAAGACAGCGGATCCTAGGCTCGTGCCTGATGCTCCCACCATCAAGGTCATGTCGTACCGGGAAGTGGTGGAAATGGGGCATATGGGAGCCAAAGTCTTGCATCCCCGGGCCGCTGAGATCACCATGGAAGAAGGCATCCCCCTTACGATTCGCTCTGTTCTCCACTCCCAGGGAGGAACCACAGTGGGCCATGGCCTGAGGCAAAACTCGGTCTTGGGTACGGAGCAAGTCTCAGACAGGGTTGTAACAGGGATTGCCAACTTAGGGAAACGGGCCCAGGTGAAGATTCAAGGTGCCGAGAATTTTCATCATTCAGGTTTGGGGACGAAAATTTTCCAGGCACTGGCGGAAGCTGCAGTCAGTGTGGACTTGATTTATGTATCGCCAGATCGTATTGCCTTTATCATTGATCAAGCCAAGGTGGACACAGCTAAACGTGTCTTGGAACCCATGGAACTGGATGTCCAGATTGAAGTGGGTTTTGCCAAGGTTTCTGTTGTAGGTGCAGGTATGCACGGAGTACCAGGAGTCATGGCTCGTGTGGTGAATTGTTTAGAGAGCGAGGGGATCCCCATTCATCAAACGACGGATTCCCATGCTAATATATCATGTCTAGTATTAGAAGAACATGTCTTACGCGCGGTGCAGGCTTTGTACCGAGAATTTCAACTCGATCGTATTTAGGAGGTTTCAACCGATGAAGTCAGGTCAACTTTTCACGGCAATGATCACACCAATGAA
>JAAYOK010000057.1 GCA_012520355.1 Bacillota bacterium
CTCATTTAGCACCTCTGCCAACTCTGTGGTATGCCCAGGTAGAGCCGAATACCGGATACCCATGGCTGAGATCTTGGCAAACGCCGGCTGCAAAGCGGTCAAAAGCTCGCTCTTCAGTTGACTATCGAGTTCGGTTCGTGTGTAATGCTCCGACACATTACCTGCTACATTGGTGTAGAAAAGGATGGGATTGCTAATCTGATAGCTATACTCACCAAAACAGCGAATGGAGATATCGATGTCTAATCCGATGTTTCGATCGACGACTCGAAATGGAACTGGGTTGGGAGTACCATACTTGTTGCCCACCAACTCTTTTATATTGAAGTAATAGATGCGAGTATCCTTACCAGGGATACCACCATACTTAAAGCGATCCCAGGCGCTTCGCAGAGAGGCCTTAGCATTTTCCGTGAAGCCTCCTCCGGCAAACAAAGAGGGTTCACCACTGATATCGAAGGTGTAAAGCCCAGGTTCAGCTGAAAAATCCAACACCTTTCCCTGCTCTACAATCATCATCGCCTGACCATCGGCCACAGCAATCCCTGAGCCCGTTGTGATGATGTTCTGTTCACCTCTAACATTTGATGAACGACCTGAAACCCGCTTCTGCCCCTTCGTAATTAGCACATCAGCGGGCATGGAATCACAATAATAAAACTCTTTCCACTGATCTGCGAGGGTGCCACCGAGCGCACCAACTGCTGCTTTAATTAGACCCATGTCTTCATTACCTCCCTTGTTGATTTATCCTATTATCACGTTACCTTGTCTTAATACTATCGCACAAACCTCCCTATGATCGCCGTCGCAAGACGAAATAACTCAACCCATCTACAGTCTTGTACTTGGACATCCCCAGTTTCTGCAACAGTTTTATTGAGGCATCATTGTCGTCTAGGCAATCAGCGGTTATACAGCTGACAGCGGGATTGGAGAATGCCCACTTCAGCAAAGCCGAGACTGCTTCAAACCCATATCCCTTTCTCCTCTTACTCCTGACAATTCCATATCCAAGGTCTATTCTGCCTTGTTCGTCGATGCCACCTTTGAAACCTCCATCACCGACAATGCTTCGATCGGATCTATCAACGAAAATCCACGAGTCAAAGCCATCCGGCCCACCTTTCAATGCGAGACTCCCTTGGATTATGGGCAGAATGCCCTTTATCTCGTCAGATGGCCACTCTTCTGAAGGCTTGATATTAAATAGCGAATAGGCTTCTATGTCGCCATGGACAAGGGAATCGACGAAATCTATTGTCATCGGTATGAGCTGTAGTCTATCGGTCTCCAGAACCATTTCATGCCTCCCTACGAAGGTAGAGCTATTACCTCTGCTACCACTGAAAAACTAGCGGTAGCAGACTCTTAAGTCCTTACCGCCGCTTCCTTGTTTTTCCCTTTTCTATCCACCCCAAAAAATTCCTGCCATTTTTTGGACCTGAGCAAAATTCTTGGCGTTCCGGCTGAGAAAGTGAATTTTACATTATGTGTAGATTGTTAAAAAGGAGATCCGAAACACGCGCTGAAATTACATAGAATCAAGTAACAGGAGGTACCCGTCTTTGCATGAGCTAGCTCAGCCAGAGTGGTACGTATTGACCAAATTGGTTCCCCCGATTGTGCGCGGTCATACTGTATATCGACCACATCTCGAAGAAATGCTTCGTCACTCTGTCTCTAACCATGGTCTTACCTTGCTCTCTGCCCCAGCTGGATATGGGAAAACAACCTTGCTCTCCTCACTTCCTGTATTACTGCCAGATTACCCATTAGCCTGGATATCCCTTGACGAGGAAGACAATGATCCCGTACGCTTTATCGGCCTATTAGTAGCCGCCCTGCGAAAACTCTACCCTCAGTGTGGACAATCCGTTCTCTCCCATATTGTCGGTGGGATAAACAATGATTCGGACCTCAGGAAAGTGATGTCCGCGCTTATGAACGATATCCTAAATCACAGCGCAGAACCCTTTATTCTGATCTTGGATGACCTTCACTTTCTGACAGAGTCCATGATATACCATGCTTTGGATCTTCTCCTAGAGCAACGCCCGCAAAACTTACACCTAGCGATTGGTACCCGAACCGATCCCCCTTTACGACTGGGGCGTTTGGCAGCCCGGGGACAACTGGGCGAGTTTCGCAGAGGCGATATGAGCCTCAATCTAGAGGAAACTCGGCAACTGATGAACGATACCTTGAACTTGGATCTTTCTCTTGCTGAAGCCTGCCTTTTGCAGGAGCAAACAGAAGGCTGGCCAGGGGTATTATGCCTCTTAGCTGGACCTTTGGCACGCCTAGAAGGCTTCTCACAGAGATCGCAATTCTTGGCCGCTCTGAGCCATCGGGAGAGACGGGTTCATGATTTTCTCTCCGAAGAGATCCTCTTTGGTCTTCCTGATGATCAACGTCTGTTCCTGCTGCAAACCTCCATCCTTTCTGAGATCACCCCAAGTATCTGTAGGGCTGTTACCGGAAGAGATGACTCCGATGCAGTTCTTTGGGACCTGTACCGCAGAAATCTTGCTATTGCGGCCATTTCCATAGATTCAGATGGAGAACCCGTGTACCGTTATCACGCCCTACTGGGCAAAATGCTCAGGGAGCGCCTAAACTGGGAATGTGCAGACGAAGTCGCAGAACTCCATAGACGAGCGGCAGAGGTGCAAAAAACCCCAGGTAGAGCTATCACCCATTACTTACACGCAAATCTTTGGGATCGGGCAGCTCAACTCATGATTACCTATGGCATGCAGATGCTTTATCAGGGCATGGCAGACACCATCCAGAAGTGGTATGCTCGATTGCCCCGCAAAGTCCAGAACGCTTATCCAAAGCTCACCGTGATCTTGGCTCGGACAGAGATTCATCGAGGGAATTACGACGCTGCGAGGAGGCTCTTGGACGAGGCATCGCTTCATGTCGAATGCGAAGCGGATGAGGTTGATGTACTCACATCCCAGATCACCCTGGCCTACGATGCAGGCGATCGAGACAAAGTGAGAAGATACGTGGAGCGAGGTCAAGAACTGCCTCTAAATCCTGTAGCTCAGGTATCTGTTGGCATTGCCAAGGCCTGGCTAAACTTGACTGATGCGAAGTGGGAAGCTGTATGTGGGCTCATGCGGGAGTCCCTTAAAATTCCGGCGACAACCAATGATCGTAGGGCCGATCTGATCGGTGTTACATACACGAGTGCGTTCTTGGCAGCTTTGCCAGAATGTATGCCGGAAATCGATACCTATTGTACTGAGGTTCTGGCCACTGCAGCCCCTGATAGCGCATGGTATTTGGGAGCCCAAGAACTCTCAGCTTGGATTCTGCTTTGGCGGGGACAAATCAACCAGGCCCGTGAACGGGTTGAAGTTGCGGAAGCGACCAGACAGAAGCTGGGAGGATATCCTTTTGTCGGTAATGACCTACCCATTCTCCTTGGCATTCTATCCCTAGCCCAGGGGGATTTGGAGCAGACCGAATGCGCCCTAGAGCTTCTGAAAGAGCGATCCGAAAGGCCGGGACGTCATAAAGTCATGTTACACTTACATGCCGCAGGGCGCATGAACGCCTTCTTAGGACACAGGGAAGAAGCCTTGCTCGCTTTGAGTCGATTGGAGTCGCTAGACGTGGGGGCCCAAGTAACCTGTTATCTTACCTGGCACCTGCGTGGTCTCATAGCAGCGTTACATAACGAGCACGAGGAGGCCGCCACTGCCTTAAGTCGGGCCATGGAGCTGGAAGACATCCTTCCCATAGCCCATGTGGGTGGTAGTGCGCGCCTGATCTGGGCAAGCCTCCTCTTAGAGCAAGGAAAGGCTAGCGAAGCCTTGAAGGTGGCAGAACCTGTACTAAACACATGGCACCAAAACTCATTACCTGGTTTTGCTTTGGTGGATGGGCCCATCGTCCTGCCCCTCTTGGAGTTAGCAAGAAGTTCTGGTGTGTTCGGTGCCCAAGGCATGCGGAATCTTTTTCCGGAAGAGAATACTTGGCGGAAAATGCAGATTTCGGAGCGCCGTGAACATGCCCTTTCCCCAAGGGAGCAAGATGTCTTGCGCCTCCTCATGGAGGGATATACGAATCTGCAAATCGGCGCTCAGCTCCACGTTTCACCAGAAACTGTGAAAACGCATATCTCCAGGATCTTCAGAAAGCTAGACGTCAGCTCTCGCACACAGGCTGCCATACGCGGGCGGGAGTTAGGCTTCTAAGGGGGGAGTCTTCTTTTGTGAAAAAATCACCATATTGGGGGATAACATATCGGGGGCATTGCTGTTACTATGTGGAAGGAAGAAAGAGAGGAGATAGTTATGGCCAGTAACTTCATGATTGAAACAGACCGACTCATGATTACCGAGTTCCGGGCAGAAATGGCTGAACAAGTCCACCTGAATTCCTTGGATGAGGATAACCGTAAGTTTGTCCCCGATGAGGTTTTCGAAACAGTAGAAGAGGCGGACGGAACGATTCGCTTCCTCATGGAGTGTTACCAGGGTACGGAGGGACCATTTGTCTATCCGGTGCTCCTAAGAAGCGGCGAGAATATTGGCTATGTGCAAGCAGTGCCCGTGGGGGACCAATGGGAAGTAGGCTACCACATCGCCGCGCAGTATACCAACCATGGTTATGCATCTGAAGCGGTCATGGCGTTTTTACCCGCTATTATGGACCGACTTGGCATTGAGAGAATTTGGGGCATTTGCCGAGAAGATAACGTAGCTTCTCGCCGCGTTCTGGAAAAATGCTCGTTTGAACTCCAATCGCAAGGAACCGGAATGTATCATGGGCAACAACATGGTATCTGTAAGTATGTTTACAGCTTAAAGGAATGAATAATGGGAGGACTAAAGTGTATTTAGAGGACGATAATTTAGTCATTCGAAATGCTACGGTTGAAGATGCTAAGCTACTATGTTCGTGGTGGAACGATGGCAAAGTCATGGAGCATGCAGGTTTTCCTGATGGACTAGGTACTACTCCTGAGACCGTTGCCACGCAATTGGCTGAAGATGATGACAAGACCCATCGGAGATTGATCCTAGAGATTGATTCGGTGCCAGTAGGTGAAATGAACTATCGAAACAAGGGCAACAAAACGGTAGAGATCGGGATCAAGATCTGTAACTTCGCAAAGCAGGAAAAGGGTTTCGGCACGCGCTTTCTCAGAATGCTGATTGGTAGCCTCTTTGATGAGCAAGGTTATGAAAAGATCATTCTCGATACGAATGTCAAGAACACGCGAGCCCAACATGTCTATGAGAAGCTTGGCTTCAAGCAGGTGGCAAAAAGGGTCAATGCTTGGAAAAACCAACATGGAGAGCTGCAATCATCCATTGACTACGAACTGACACCGGAGGGTTTTGTGAGAAAGTAGGTGAAGTGCGATGAAAGCGACTCCCCTGTTGTGCTACTTCTTAGTGGCACTTACACTAGTGTCGACTACGGTGGGACTATTTTACTCGACTGGAGAAGAGCGTTTCTCTGTTTCGAACATCTACGGCGAGACAATCGAACTCTATGGTGATGGAATATATCGTTACAACTCGGTTCTAAAGGCTGGGGGCAACAAGGGTACTGACCTGGTCATGCTTTTCGTGGCTCTAACTCTTGCCTTCCTAACGGCAAGACGGAGTGAGGATAGAAGGAGCAGGTATATTCGTGGAGGGCTACTGGCGGGGCTTCTTTATTACTCCGCCTGCCTGGTTTTTGGGGTGACCTTCAATGGCTTGTTTCTTGTCTACGTGCTTCAGTTTTCTACCTCTCTCTTCGCTTTGATCTTTCTGATCATAGATTTGCTGAGGGAAGGTCATCTGGCAAGGGTCTTGGCAGGCAAGAGGTTAAGAGGGACCGCTATTTTCCTCCTCGTGAGCGGAGGCTCGGTTCTGGTCTGGTTGGAGTTCATTATTCCAGCACTACTATCTCGACAACCCCTCTCCACCATCGAGGTATACACCACCGAACCAACGTTTGTCCTGGACTTGGCTATAGTCTTGCCAGTTTACGTAGGTTGCGCCATCTCCCTCCTCCGGCAAAGGGTTCTTGGTTATGAATTAGCCCCTGTGCTTCTGACCTTCATCACCATCATTGGTGTCACTGTTATTGGTCAGAATGTGTTTCAATCAGCTCTGGGAGTGTTCATACCCTTTAGACAGCTCTTGGGGCTTGTGGTTTCGTTTGTTGTCCTGGGGGCTATTGCGACGTTCTTGAATACTAGGCTCTTAAGATATGTCAAGTGATATGTCAAGTAACACATCTTAGTGGTTCATGTAAGAGGAGGACAAATATGCGTGACATTATCTATGACAATTACTTTTGGCAAAATGAACTCGTGCGTTTGCGGGCCCTGGAGGAAGATGATTGGGAAGACCATTATTACAACCGCTTTGACACCCCAGCCCGTAGAGTATTGAATTATGAGGTAGAACTGCCACCCACGATAGCAGAAGCCAAGGATCTGATGACCCGGTTTGCAGAGTTTAGACCAGGAACTGGTAGATTGATGTTTACCATTACCGACCTTGCTGGTCAGAGTGTTGGAGGCATTAACCTCAATTCCATTGATGAGAAGAACGGAACCTTTAGCGTGGGTATGCAAATTGACCGAGATCACAGAGGTAAAGGTTACGGAACCGCAGCAATGGAGATTATCTTGCGCTACGCCTTTTATGAGCGAAGGTTGA
>JAAYOK010000058.1 GCA_012520355.1 Bacillota bacterium
CCTTTACAAGTAGGGTGCAAATGGTTAGAATGGGTATGATAGATTATGGTCCAATTTGGTAATGTTTTAGGAGGGAACAATTGTGGCCCAAGAGATTCAAGCCCAATTTGGGAAGATTTCTATTCGAGAAGAGGTCATCGCCACCATTGTAGGTGTGGCAGCCATGGAGTGTTATGGGCTCGTAGGGATGGCTCCTCGTAATATTCAAGACGAATTAACCGACTTGCTCCGCCGCGATAACTTTGAACGTGGCGTAGATATTCAGTTTAACGAAGAGAGTGTCACGATCCAACTCTACATTGTGGTGGAGTATGGTGTGAAGATATCTGAAGTAGCTCGGATTGTGCAAGAACGGGTCAAGTATGCAGTTGAAACCATGCTTGGACTGAAAGTAGACAGTGTCAATGTAAAAGTCCAAAGTGTTCGGGTTACATCTGCAAAGAGAAAGTGATCGGAGGAACTGTTTTGGACGTTATTAATGGCGTAACGCTAAAAAATATGTTGCTGGTGGCAGCACGTAATCTAGACCAGCAAAAAGATATGGTGAATGCTCTTAATGTGTTTCCCGTTCCTGATGGTGATACCGGGACAAACATGTCTTTGACTCTCAATGCCGCAGTGAAAGAGTTGGAACGGGCAGAGAATACCGAAATTGGGCGTCTAACACAACTTTTGGCCCGTGGTTCCCTCATGGGTGCCCGTGGAAACAGTGGCGTCATTTTATCCCAGTTTTTCCGGGGTTTTTCTGAAGGACTCTCCAAGATCAAAAATGAGGCTACTGGTGAGGATATGGCAAGGGCCTTTGTGGAAGCCTCCCAAACCACTTATCGGGCAGTCATGAAGCCAGTGGAAGGTACTATGCTGACTGTTGCTCGTCTGGCAGGCGAAGCCGCAAAGGCAGCGGCAGAGGAGGGCGCGGATGCGGGTCATGTAATTCGAGCCGCCCTGCAAGGTGCCCAAGAATCCCTCGCGGATACACCCAATATTCTTCCTGTACTCAAACAAGCAGGTGTGGTGGATGCTGGTGGCCAAGGATTGGTATGTATCTTCGAAGGCTTTTGGGCCGGCCTAACCACGACACCCGAGGAGCTAGAGGAGATTTTGGCCGGGCAGCCTAGGGTTCAAGAAGAAAGCCCTGAAATGGCGCAGCTCAGCCACGAAGTAATCGAAAATAAATACTGTACAGAATTTATTATCCTAGGGGAAGGCATTGATCCAGAGATGATCCGGGAGGAGCTTGCCTCTAAGGGAGATTCTATGATCGTTGTCGGTGACGAACAGGTGACGAAAGTGCACATTCACACGGACTACCCCGGTGAAGTGCTGCAATTTTGTGGCGCACTTGGTAACCTCACAGAGATTGCCATTGATAATATGATGCTACAGAATCAGGAATTTGCCAATCATAACGATAACCACCGCTTAGAGTATGAGGCCAAGGATAATGTAGTTGGGTTCCCAATGCTCTCTGAATCAGCCTCTGAACCAAAATCCGTAGGCATTGTGGCCGTTGTGGCCGGTGATGGTTTGGCCGAGATCTTCCGTAGCCTAGGCGTTGATTGCGTCGTTACAGGGGGGCAGACCATGAACCCCAGTACCGAAGACCTGGTTAAAGCTGTGAGCAGTGTGAATGCAGAGTCTGTTATTATCCTGCCGAATAATAAGAACGTCATTTTCTCTGCCCAGCAGGTGAAGGAACTGGTGGATAAGAAAGTCGGTGTGGTTTCTACTCGCTCTGCACCACAGGGAATTAGTGCCATGATGTACTTTGTGGAAAGCGATAGTCTTGAAGAGAATCTCGTGGCTATGGAAGAGAGTCTCAGTGAAGTAAAGACTGGTGAGGTAACCTATGCGGTACGTTCCACGGTGGCTGGTGATCTCCAGATTGAAGAGCGTGACATCATTGGTCTGGCCGAAGGCAAGATCGCTATTGTAGGTTCTAGTCCAAATACGGTGGCCATGGATCTGGTTCGCACCATGGTGGATGAAGACTCTTCGGTGATCAGTATCTATTATGGCGAAGACCATAGCGCCGAGGAAGCGGAGAAGCTCGGTAACGCACTGCAAAATGATTATCCCGATTGCGAAGTTGAGGTTTACTCGGGCGGTCAGCCGCTTTACTATTATATTGTCTCTGTAGAGTAGGGGAGGGTCCGAAATGGGAAAAATCCATGTGGTTACCGATAGTGGAAGCGATCTTTCCTTACAAGTCCGAGAAGAGCTCGGGATTCATGTTGTTCCCTTAACGGTTCAGTTCGGCTCGGAGATTTTCAAAGATGGTGAGGAGATCTCCACTGCTGAGTTTTTCTCCCGGCTCCGCACAGAAGCGGATATGCCGAGCACCTGTCAACCATCACCCGCGGATTTTGTGGCGATGTATGAGAAGATTACCGAACCAGGTGATACCATTATTTCAGTGCACCTCTCTAGTAAGATGAGTGGCACCTATCAGTCGGCTGTCTTGGCTAGTACGATGTTAGATTCTGATATTCAGGTCAAGGTCGTTGATAGTAAATCTGCTTCCATGGGCTTAGGGCTTGTGGCCGTTGCCGCAGCTGAGGGAGTTCGGGCTGGTAAAGATCTTGATACGATTCTTTCCGAACTGCAGCAAACCATTGATGATCTCCAAGTCTATTTTGTTGTGGACACCTTAGAGTACTTGAAGAAAAATGGTCGCATTGGGATGGCCTCCGCTCTGGTGGGAACCATGTTGAACATTAAGCCCATCTTGACCTTGGTTGATGGTGAAGTAGCACCTTTCGAGAAGATTCGTGGGAAAGCCAAAGCGCTGAGACGCGTTAGGGAACTTATTCTGGAATTTCAAGCGAAGTTCCCTGAGAAAAAGATCCGGGCTGCCATGAGTCATGCTACAACCCAGGAAGAAGCGGATCAAATCGTCAAGGCTCTTTCTGAAACCCTACCGGTTGAGGGAGATGTCATCATGGGTGAGATTGGACCCACCATTGGAGTTCATACAGGACCTGGAATCGTCGCTCTCTTTCTTTATTCAATATAAAGGCCTCCAGTTGGCTATGGAGCCCTTATCCTTTAGCTTTTCAGGATAGGGGCTTTTTACATAGGGGTGGTAAAACATGTTGGAAGCTTCCGTGACAGTGCTTCCGGGCATTGGCGAAAAGCGGGCCCAGACCATTAAGGCCTTAGGCCTGGAGACAGTACGTGATATTTTACTAAGCTATCCCCGCGCGTACAAGGATTTTCAGAGGATAGTTGAGCCGAGTCAAATCGAACTAGGTGTGGAACAGCTCACGTCAGGCCAGCTTCTGAACTTGACGGAACGAAGGATATCTCAAGGTCGCCGCGTCATTCAAGGCCAGCTTGGTTCTTCCTTGACTCTAACTTGGTTTGTCTATCATAAGGGACCTGGGGCGAGTTTTTTGTTCCGTAAGCTCCAAAACGCTGAGACTTTGTGGGTCTATGGCCTAGCCAAACCAGCCCTGTTTGGGGCGGAAATGAGCTCGCCGGAGTTTTTTTTACGTCCACCGAAGCTCGGCCTGATGCCGGTGTATCCACTCATGTCTGGGATTTCCAATGACCAGCGGATCCGTTGGGTCGAAGCTGCTTTGAAGCATGTTCATGAGCTCGGGGAATGTTTGCCCGATGAGATCAGAGGAAACAGACCAGGTAGGGCCGAGGCGGTGCAGGAAATCCACTTTCCGAAAAACTGGACCCGGTATGAAAAGGCCCGGGAGCGTCTGGTTTTTGAGGAGTTCTTTCTCTTTCTCTTAGGACTGCAACGAGGGCAAGGAGTAACAGAGGGTATTGCCCATGAGGTTGATGGTCCCCTGGTCCAAAAATACTTGGCCAACTTGCCCTTTGAGTTGACTGCAGGCCAAAAAGATGCCCTGAGACAGGTCGCAGAGGATATGGAATCGAAGCGTCCCATGCGCCGTTTAATCCAAGGTGACGTTGGTTCTGGCAAGACAGTTGTGGCGGAGTATGGCGCCGTGAAGGCGGTGCAAAGCGGCGGTCAGGTTGCCATGATGGTTCCCACTGAAGTGTTGGCCCGGCAGATGGCGGGGCGCCTGAAGGCTGCCTTGGAACCCCTTGAAATCTCCGTGGAACTTTTGATCGGGAATATGAAGGGCAAAGAACAGGAAAGGGTACGACAGACCCTAGAATCAGGTGATTGTGATGTGGTGGTTGGTACCCATGCCCTAATTACGGAGAAGGTCAACTTCAAGAACCTCTCCTTAGCTATTGTTGACGAGCAGCATCGCTTTGGTGTGCGGCAGCGTTCTGCACTTCTGGGCAAGGGCAATGCAGATCTGTTGGTGATGAGTGCCACGCCGATTCCTCGCTCCTTGGCTTTGACGATGTATGGGGATATGGATACCACGGAGATTCGGGATCTGCCTGCCGGACGCCAGGTGGTGGATACACGGCTGGTGGATCCAGCTCGTCGTGACGATGTCTACCGTTACCTCGTCTCCAGGGTGCACCAGGGTGAACAGGCCTATGTGGTGTTCCCCCTGGTGGAGGAGTCGGAGCATCTGGATTTAAAAGCGGCTAACCAGGAAATGGAAGCTCTCCAGAATGGGCTCTTGGCTTCGGTTCGGGTGGGTTTGATCCATGGTCAGATGGGGAAGGAGAAGGACGCTGTTTTCTCCGCCTTCGCCGCTGGAGATATTGACGTTTTGCTTGCCACTACAGTGATTGAAGTGGGCATGAATGTCCCGAATGCAACCGTCATGGTCATTGAAAATGCAGAACGTTTTGGTTTGGCTCAATTGCACCAACTGAGGGGACGGGTGGGTCGCGGAACCAAGGGCGGGATCTGCTTCCTTTTAGCCTATAATCTTGCTCCCCACAGCAGGGAAAGGCTCGATGTAGTACGTAAGAGTAATGATGGCTTTTATATCGCGGAAGAAGATCTGCGTCTCCGGGGACCAGGTGATTTATTCGGGGTTCGTCAGTGGGGACAACCCCTCTTTCGCTTAGCGGATCTAGGGGAAGATAGTGAGATTCTTACGGAAGCAGCTCATCAAGTGCGGGAACTTTTGGCGCGGGATCCCCTCGTGAGCTCCCCTCAATTGCGCCTGGAGCTCGAACGCTATGAATGGTAAGGGAGGTTGGGAGCATGCGGATTATTGCGGGAAAAGCAAGGGGCACAAAGCTACAAAGTCGACCTGGCCTAAGCACCAGGCCAACGGGTGATCGTGTGAAAGAAGCCCTCTTTAATATTCTGGGAGTGGGTGTTAACGGTAGCTCCTTTTTGGACCTCTATGCAGGAAGCGGCGCAATTGGCCTCGAAGCCTTAAGCCGAGGCGCGGATCAGGTGGTCTGGGTTGACGCTAATCCTGCCTGTGCAGCCCAGATACGGGCCAATCAAGAACGAACACGACTTGAGGGTGGGCGAATCTACACAGGAGATGTGATCAGGACTTTGGAAAGGCTCGAGGGGCAAGGAGAGGTCTTTGATTATGTTTTCTTAGATCCCCCCTATGATCAGGGTTTGGTCCGAAAGACTCTAGAGGCCAAGGGCCTCCCTGGAGTGTTGAAATGTGATGGAATTATCATTGCAGAGGCCAGCAAAAAAGAGGAAGCCCCCATAGACGTGTCGAACCTTTGCCTTAAGCGCGAACAGCGCTATGGTGATACGAGACTTCTTTTTTATGAACTGAGGAGGAGTTAGAGTGAGAATTGGGGTTTGTCCAGGTACATTTGACCCGGTCACCTATGGACACCTGGATATTATCAGAAGAGGAAGCACACTGTTTGATCACTTGTATGTGGCTGTTTTACATAACCCCCATAAAAATCCACTCTTCACGATGGATGAACGGGTAGCTATGTTGAAGGACGAAGTGAAGATCTTTGATAATGTCAGCGTAGAAGTATTTTGTGGTTTATCCGTTGACTATGCGAAGCGAAAAAAAGCGATGGCCATTGTACGGGGATTACGGGCGGTCACCGACTTTGAGTTTGAGTTTAAGCTGGCCGCGATGAATCGTAACCTCGATAACACCATCGAAACGGTGTTTATGATGACCAGTAGCGAGTACTCCTTTATTAGCTCATCGGCTGTTAAAGAGGTGGCCGAGTTCGGCGGAGATGTATCCAAATGGGTCAGTCCCCGTGTCGCGGCACTGTTAGATAAGAAATTTACGAATGGGGAGAGGTAACAGTGAACCGAGTGAACCTTCAGGTCTTAATTGACCAATTGGAAGCACTAGTGGAAAAGGCACCGGAAGTTCCTCTGGTAGGTAAAGTCTTGGTTGATGCGGATGAACTTTTTGACCTGCTCGATGTGATTCGAACCGCAATTCCCGAGGAAGTGCGGCGAGCGGAAGCAGTCTCTTCAGAGAAGGATAAGATGATTGCTGAAGGGCAAGAGCAAGCGGAGCGGATGATTGCCAAGGCTGAGGAATATGCTACTAAGCTGGTTCATAATAGTGAGATCTACCGACAAGCGGAAGCGGAAAGCAAGCTACTACTTGAAGAGACCAAGCGCAAGGCTTTAGAGATTGAACAAGGCTCGAAAGAGTATGCCCGGCAGGTTCTGGGAGATCTAGGTGAGGCCTTAAAAAAGACCTTGCAGGTTGTGGAAGCAGGACAACAAGAATTGCGCAAGGAAGATTAGGCGCGGGGTCGAAACGAGATATAAATCATCCGTTTTAATAACCAGACGATACTTAAGATGATAACGAGAATTAACAAGAAACTTGTGGCGATTCGAGCTGAAGCTAAGAAGCGAGCTCCTAGGCTACCATTGAGGTAGTGGGTGGTACTGACTACAGGCAGGCTACCCTGCAGTGAGGCTGGAATAAAGCTCATGGGTCCAAGCAAGAGCGCCGTGATCATCGCGGAGAAAAGCCCATGCATAAGGCGGGCGTAAAGGTATGGCTTGAGACGAATCTTCGTGCCCGTGAGCATGGAGGCCGCCTGCAATTGAACGGAGAGTCCGCTCCAGCCCACAATCAGACTAGCCACTGTGGCCCGGGCTCCCAGGGAAGCTGTAGCTTGGCTTGCACGCTGAGCTCCAAGAGTCGTTTCGAAGAAACCGCTAAAGACGGCGGGTGCCAGTGCCGGGTCTAAACCGAAAAGTCTGAGCACAGCTCCGAGCAATTGAGTAAGTGGAGAAAAGACACCGGTGGCAGTGAGTACCTGAACTAAGACGGAAAAGACCATAATACAACCACCAATAAGGAGCATGGACTGAAATGTGGTGCGGATCGCGTCACTGAACAAGGTAGCAAAAGAGCGTCCATCCTTTTCGCGCGCCGTATCCATGGCAGCTAAGGCTCGCCCCAAATAGGACCCCTGCAATGTTTGGCGGGGGCTTTCTGCTCCCTTGTGGAGCCGCAGGCAAAACCCTACCAAGACAGCTGCGCTGAGGTGAGCGATGAGCAATGTTATTCCTAGATCGGGTACACCGAACATTCCCACCCCCACCGCTCCTACCAAGAAGAGGGGACCCGCCGTATTGGCAAAACCAGCCAGGCGCTCCCCTTCAGTCTGTGTGAGGGAGTTGCTGCGCACAAGGTCGCCTGTGATTTTGGCTCCCAGGGGGTAGCCAGCGGTAACCCCCATGGCTACAGCGAATCCAGCAACGCCAGGGAGGCGAAATAGGGGCCGCATGACAGGCTCCAAAAGTGCACCGAGGAGGTGTACGACTCCGAATCCCATCAGTAATTCGGACATAATGAAGAAGGGTAGTAAAGTGGGGAGCACGATCTCGAACCAGAGTTTCAGTCCTTCTAAGGAGGCCTGAAACGCTACGTCTGGGAAGCTGAAAATCATTCCGGCCACTAAGAAGATTAGGGTTGCCACAATGCGATTGCGAGTCATGAACCACACACCCTTTATTGTTGGTTATGCTTCATTCATACGAATAATGGCTCGGCTTTATGCCTAATTCTAAGGGCGAAGGGAGCCTTGACCATTGATAGCTCGGCTAGGAAAGCAGTTGACAGTGTGGGGTAATCTTTGTATAATTTATGAGGTGATCGAAGATGCGTCTCAACATTAGTTCGTTAGTAGGTCGTAATGGGGCCTCTTTTCACATAGAAAAAGAGTTCCCCGCAGATTTCCTGCGGGAGATCCCCGAAGTGAGTAAGGTCTTAAGCCCACTTATCGCCAAGCTAAAGGTGACCAATACCGGTGAAGGATATCTGGTTACAGGCGAGCTGGCCTTAAAACTCGCACTGCACTGTAGCCGCTGTCTGAAACCTTTGGAAACGACTCTTCAGACTTCCATTGAAGAGGAGTACCTAAATCATCCCCCAGAATCGGATGAGGATCCCCTGTGGGATGAACAGCCGCTCGTTGAGGGAAATGAAATTGACACAACTAGCCTAATTGAAGAGTCTATACTCGTAAGCATTCCCATGAAAACTGTCTGCCAAGAGGACTGCCCCGGACTTTGTCCTGGGTGTGGAGCCGTATTGGCTGAAGAAACTTGTGATTGCCCAGACCCTACGATTGACATTCGATTGGCTCCTTTAAGTAAGTTGTTGCAGCAAGCGTCGGAAACGACCACAGCAGAGAGGAGGAAAGACCATGGCAGTTCCAAAGAGAAGACATTCAAAAGCAAGAGTTAATTCGCGTAGAGCCAATTGGCGTCGCGTTGAAGCAACTGGTCCCAATATTTGCCCAAATTGTCGTGAGC
>JAAYOK010000059.1 GCA_012520355.1 Bacillota bacterium
CATCGCCTTTCTTAAGCAAGCTGGGGAAGGAGTGCCCGTTGGGGTTAAGTTTAGCTTTACAAACAATCTAGAACGAGAGCTTGATCATTGTCTCGAAGCAGGCGTCGACTTCGTCGCTTTGGAAGGAGCCCAGGCAGCGACAGTCGCTGCTCCCCCCATATTAGAGGATGACTTTGGCTTGCCCACGATTATGGGTTTGCCTCGAGCCGCCAAGCATCTAGCAAAACGTGGAGCGAATGGAGTCAGCCTCATTGTCTCAGGGGGTTTTGTCACACCAGGAGAGTGCCTCAAAGCTCTGGCCCTCGGGGCTGACGCTATCTATCTTGGCACCATGGCTCTCTTTGCCGCCAGCCACACCCAAACCCTCAAGGCGGTTCCTTGGGAACCGCCGACCCAAGCGGCCCTCTACGGAGGAAAAATGGCAGAAAAGTTCAATCCCGTTGAAGGTGGTAAGAGCCTGGGGAATTACTTAATTTCCTGCACCGAAGAAATAAAAGAAGGAGTGCGTGCCTTAGGCAAACGCGCACTCCATGAAGTCAACACGGCAGATCTGGTCTCCCTAGACGAGCAGACCTCGGCCATTACGGGAATCCCCCTAGCCTACGAAAAGGCCACTTATGCTAAGGGGAAGACCTGGGCGACTTGGCAACCTGGGCTAAAATAGTAGAGCCAGTGCTCTGTACCATGGGTAAAGGCTAGTGTCTCCACGAAGATCCGCCGTCCAATATCCCGGGGTCTGAGGCCTTCAAGTTCCGGGAGAATCTCCAAGATCCTACCTGACTGAATCAGTTCGTTCTCGAGGCTCCGGTCTTGGCGCCCCCCCATCCAGACCGGGGTCATTTGTCGCGCCTCATTCAAACGAAAATCATGGCAGAGCCAGGGTAAGAGATCGGGATGCGTATCAATTGCTTCAACGCCACAAAGTTCCCAGAGCATCTCATAAAGAGCTCCCCCTGAATGGTTCAGGAGATGATATCCCTTCGCTTCCCATTTTTCCGCTAACTCGTTGAAGAAGACAAAGGGCGAACGTCCGTCTCGGCACAGATAGTCTAAGGAGCGTTCGAAACGGGGACCGTAAAACTTATCCACCAGATCTTCGATGAGCTTTAGACGGGCCAGTTCAAGGTAGGAGAGGTCATCTGTAGATAAGACCTCATAGGGAGCACGATCCCTATAAATACAGCCAAAGTTCTCCGCATCTTCCCTCAGGGCCGAACCACGCAAGAGTTTGAGGAAACCAAGGTGAATGCGATCCGGCCTCAGTGAATAAACATAATCAAAGGACTCGCCAAAGCGCCAAAATCCTTCTTCAGGTAAACCTGCAATCAGGTCGAGGAGTACCCGAACCGTCGTTTTTTTCTTGAGGAACTCCACAATTTCCTGTAGCTTGTCAAGATCTGAACCACGGGTCACTCGGCGCAGAGTTGCTTCATTGGTGGATTGGACTCCTATCTCAAATTGAAAGCGGTTCTCTGGTGCATGTTGCAGGAGTTCTAGAATTTCGGGCGTGAGTAAGTCGCCGCTCACTTCAAGCTGAAAACGGGTCTCTGTCTCCAGCTCCATCATGAACCTAAGGAGCCCGTAGGCCCTCTTGGCATCGTAATTAAAGGTGCGGTCCACAAAACGAACCTGCTCCACGCCACTGGCTGCCAGAAGCCGAAGTTCTTCTAGGGAGCGTTCTAGAGGGAACTTCCGCACTCCCCCCATGACAGACGAAAGACAGTAGGCACAGGAATACGGACAACCCCGGGTCGTCTCATAATACACGATCTTGTTTCTTAGTTCCCCCAAATCACCGGTATAAATGGGAGGAATTGTGGCCAAGTCTAGGAGTTCCTGTGGATTTGCCACGACCTTACCTGTGACTACATCACGGTAGACCAGGCCAGGAATGGAATCTAGCTGGGAATTTTCCAACTTCCCATAGACTCCCTCCCACTCCTCTAAGAAACGCCGCAGGGCTTCTTCCCCTTCCCCAGCGATCAAGTAATCAATGGCCGGATAGGTCTGAAGCCAGTGCTCCGTATCAAAGGACACTTCAGGCCCACCCAAGATAATGGTGGTGCCAGGCGAGACCTTCTTGAGGTTACTTACGATGGGCAAGATAAGCTCAATATTCCAGATATAACAGGAAAAACCAATCACATCTGGATTTTGCTTAACAAGTTCGGTGAGGATCATTCCTGGGTCTTGGTTGATATTAAACTCCAGCGTCTTCACGGAAGGATACTCAGGCTGGAGATAGTGTTTTAGATAGCGCAAAGCCAGACTCGAATGGCTATACTTGGCATTTAGTGCCACCAATACAACATTCATCGGGTAACCCCCTGACATTTATTCAAAACAGGATCCACCCAAAAACTCCTGGAGCAACGAATTGCAAGGTATTTCCGACCAATCCTCCACAGAAACAAAGTGACTTAAGAAGCGAAGCATCCTTCTGGCTTCAGAGTACTGGGGATCAGCTGGTGTAATATCTTCGAGAAGCTCTACAGCTAAGGGTTTCAAGACAGGTAGTTCATAAATTAGGGTGGAGTTAAACATCACATCTGCATCCTCTTGGAAGGGGAAGATATGACGCTGTTCACCCCGGGTAACCAAGGGCCAACGTTGAATCGTAGCCCGGGCATCATGCCCCCGAAATTGATTGTCTCTAATCATCCGCCTCAGCATCCGTACATCTGTGGTAGGAATCCGAGTATGGTAATCGAGATTAAGGTTGGTTAAGGCAGAAATGTAGATCTTAAATTTCCGCCCCTTAGGAATCGATGCGGTGAGCTTATCATTGAGGCCATGAATGCCCTCAATGATAATGGGTTGATCTGAACGTACCTTGAGCTTCTTGTGATCATGCCACTGCCTCGTCCCCGTGGGAAAATGGAAGGTGGGTAGCTGCACTTCTTCTCCTTGAATCAACTTGGTCAGATGCTCATTGAAAAGCTCGATATCAATGGCTTCTAAGGCCTCAAAGTCGGCATGGCCATCTTCGTCCACTGGGGTCAAGTGCCGATCCACGAAGTAGTCATCGAGGCCAATGGCCACAGGCCAAAGGCCTGCCACCCGTAGTTGCACGGTCAGACGCTGAGCAAAGGTGGTCTTGCCTGAACTGGACGGACCTGCAATCAAGATGATCCGCAATCGATCCCGCTCTTTGGAGATTTGCTGGGCAATGTCACGAATTTGATTTTCATGGTACGCTTCAGAGATCCGCACTAAATCGCCAAATCTACCTTGCCGAATGCAGTCATTTAGGTCCGGCACGGTACGAACAGAAATATTATCTTGCCAGCGTTCGGCCTTAAAGAACTCATTAAAGAGTTTACCCTGTTCTACGTATTCCGTGATTTCCGTGGGATGCGCCCGGCGAGGATATTCTAAGATGTAGCCGGGGAGATAATAGCGAAGCTTAAAGTGTTTCAAGTAACCGCTACTAGGAACCATGATTGTCCGCAAGGAATCGTGGAACCAGCCAAAGTTATATAAGACAACCTCGTCGCTTCCATTTTGAGCTAAGAGGCGGAGTTTATCTTCGAATCCCTGCTCCTTATAGATCCGCTCTGCTTCTGTGCGGGGCACAATGCGACGTTCGAAAGGAATATCCGCTTCCACCAATTCTTTCATACGCTTTTCAATGGCCCGAATATCCTTCTCGATAACAGGATGCGTATGGTCAATTTCACCATAGAGACCATTACTCAAAGCATGCTTGACGTGGACTATACAATTAGGGATCACTTCTAAAGCCGCCCGGACAAACAAAAAGACCAAGCCAGCCCGATAAGCCCGCATGCCATCCTCGGAATCTGTATGCAAAAACCTAATGGTACAATCTTCGGTCAGAGGAAACTGAAAACCCATGGTATCATTATTCACCCGGGCCACCACAGCTCCCTTCGATCCTGGGACTTCCTTGGCAATGTCACCCACCAAGGTACCAACTGGCACCCTAAACTCTCGATCATCAACCTTCACAACGATTTGTTCCTTACCCATGACTCTACCTCCTGACATGTTTGGCACGGGAGTACGTCCGAAAAACCGAACTGGCAATGATGATTCCTGCCGCAACCGCACCAGCCAACATTATTGTGGACACCAGTAAGACAATGGCCTCCGAATAATCTTGTCGCAAAAAGCTTAACATCGTTAAATAGGCTTTGGCCCCGGGAACCAGGGGAATCACACCTGGTATCAAGAAGACTAGAACCGGTTGACGGCGCCTACGGGCCAGAACCTCACTGATCAGGGCCACAGAAGTGGCGGCCAAAAACACGCCGCCGATTTCACCCCAAACATCCCTGGTGACAAGGCAGATCGTCCAACCCAGAGCCCCTGCTGCACCGGCCCAAAACAGTTGATCTTTGGGAACTCGGTAGATGTAGGCAAAGGTAACAGCCCCCAGAAAACCGATCAAAGCTTGAATTAGCATCCTAACGTCCCCCCAAGCTTATCACAATGGCAACGCCAGTTGCAATGGCAACAGAAACCGCTAGTGCTTCTGCACTGCGACTCAGTCCCGAAAGAAGTTCGCCACTAAGGAGGTCCCGAATGGCGGTGGTCATGGCGACACCTGGGGTCATCACCATCACTGCCCCTAGTGTGGTCATATCGGGATGAATGGCCAAGACCCTAGAGGCCCAGAGGATAACTCCCGCTGCAAACATTCCACCCATTGCCGCTTGGAGCACCTTAGGAACGGGATAACGGTCGAGCCAAGCGACTAAAACCAAGACCAGGGCACCGGTTAGGCCTGCAATCACGCCTTCAAACCAAGTCCCCCCAAAAATCAAGGTGAAGGCCAGAGCGCCTACACCACCAATCAGCCTCCCCCATATAGTATCCGGTTTGCTTGTGATCCGCAACTCTTCTAACTCTTCGCCAACTTGGGTAGCAGTTATGGTACCTTCTGAGAAGGCTCGACTTAGGGAGTTAACCCTGGCTATGGTAGAAAGATTATTGAAGGACTGCCGAATCCGGCGTACCCTGGTGTAAACGTGGCCATCAGCGGTGTGGAGCGAAATAAAGAGCCCAGTGGGAGTAGCAAAGCCCTCTACCTGAGTAAAACCTGCGGCCTTGCCCATTCTCTCAATGGTTTCCTCAACCCTATACATCTCGGCGCCACAAGTTAACAATAACTCGCCAGCGAGTAACACAAGACCCACCAAATGCTCCATGACTATCATTCCGTTTCGCTATTGTTTCCGGGCAGGAAATCCTCTACCCTTGTTGAAAACCTTGACTAATGAGGAGGTTGATACGATGGACGTAAATCAACAACGATTAGTCGATGAGTTCTTCGAACTCGTAACCATTGACAGTGCTTCAAAAGATGAAAGGCTGATGGCTGATGCCTTGAAAGCCAAACTAGAGGCCCTTGGTTTTGCCGTCTCAGAGGACGATGCCGCAGCAAAAATCGGCGGTACTGCAGGCAATGTAATCGGGATTTTGGAGGGTCAAAAAGACGCCCCTCCCCTCCTATTTTGTGCCCATATGGACCGAGTTCAGCCAGGACTCGGCATTAAACCACAGCTGAAAGATGGCATCATCACCAGCGATGGAACCACCATCTTAGCCGCGGATGATGTGGCCGGGATTGTGGCCATCCTCGAAGCAGTGCGTAGAGTCCAAGAAGAAAAGATTCCCCATGGACGGCTTGAAGTCCTCTTTACAGTAGCCGAAGAAGGGGGCCTGCATGGGGCAAAATCTGTGGATCCTAGTCAGTTTAAGGCCAAAGCTGGCTTCTTTCTGGATGCAGGCGGGCCTGTAGGAACCATCGTCACGGCTGCACCGGCCCAAAAGGGGCTCAAGGCAACTATTCACGGTAAAGCGGCCCATGCGGGAGTAGAGCCCGAAGAAGGCATCAGCGCCATCATAGGGGCGGCTCATGCCATCACCCAGATGAAGCTGGGCAGAATTGATGCTGAAACAACAGCCAATATCGGAGTGATTCGGGGCGGCGTAGCTACGAATATTATACCCGATCGAGTAGATTTGCAGGGCGAAGCCCGCTCGTTGAATAATGACAAGTTAGAACAGCAAATGGATAGTATGGTGGCAGCTCTAAACAAGGCTTGCGCTGACTTTGGAGTCTCCGTCGACATTCAGGTGGAACATAGTTACAGCGCCTTTGGCCTAACAGAGGACGATTACGCGGTGAAGTTGGCAGTCAAAGCTGCCAAGGCCATGGGCCTTACACCCTCCATTGAAAGTACAGGAGGCGGCAGTGATGCCAATATCATCAATGGACATGGTATCCCCTCCATCGTTCTGGGGATGGGGTATACCGATGTACATACGACCGCGGAGGCCATTTCTGTTGAACAGCTCCAGGCCGCGGCCAAGTACGTACTCAACATCGTCATAGCAAGCTAAATTGGAGATCAGAAAGGGGTCAATTTGACCCCTTTTTCTAACCTATGCTTGTTGTCAAAATCTGGGTTAAGACCTCTGCCCCTGGATCTCCCAGGGAGTTTTTTATGTTATTGGTTAGCATCGCCTTTTCCACATAGGCGGCCAACGTCTCCGGTGTGAGCTCCACTTCTTCAATCTGGCTCGCAAAGAGTGTATCCATGAGCTCGCCAAAGGATGCCACCGAGTCTAGATCTAGAAGCTCTAGGATAGTCTCCACACGCTCTGGCGCCACAGTCTTCGTATAATCCAGATAGGCCGCCATACAAACTCCATTGGCCCTACCATGGGGCATCCCATGATAGTACGTGAGGGAATAACCTAGGGCATGCACCAGGGTGGTCCCGGTCTGGGCAATGGCAATCCCACCGAGGCTCGAAGCTAAGAGTAGAGCATCCCGGGTCTCTAAATCCAAAACCCCTTCACGCAAGGCAGGAATTGTGGTTCCCCAAAGGGCTAATCCCTGGAGCGCGACAAAATCACTGGCGGGAGTGGCTCTTTTGGCGAGGTAGCTTTCAACTAAATGAGACAGAGCATCGACCGCCGTGTCATAGGTGATGGCCAGGGGCAAAGACTCTGTATATTTCGGATCCAAATAGGCCACTTGGGGGAATAAATCAGATCCTCGGAGACCCTTCTTCGTTTCTTCCTCTTCAATGGTGAGCACCGCATATTGGGTCACTTCACTACCGGTACCAGCGGTTGTGGGAATGGCCACGATGGGCAGGGCTTGCCTTTGCCAACCCGTCTGGTAAAGCTCTAGAGGATCCAGATCGTTCACCGCCAAAACAGCCATAACCTTCGCTGCATCCAGGGGCGAACCGCCTCCAATGGCCACGACATAGTCACAGCCTTCTCTTCTGGCCAAGGCGCCGCCTTGCTTCACGGTTTCCACTGAAGGATTATTCTCCACCTGATCAAAAATGGCATACTCGCCGGAAAGGACGGATAAGACATCATCTAAAGCTCCACTTAGACGGGCTGAGGATTGTCCTGTCACGATCAGAGGCTTCTGACCTAGGGCAAAAGCAGCCCCTGCTTCCTTGACTACCCCTTGTCCATAGACCATTTTCGTGGGCATGAAATAATTGAACCTGTTCACTTACTAGCACTCCTTCCCTAAACTTGTAGCAACTTCCAAGCTCCCTTGTTAAAGCGCACTTGAATCAGGAAACCTCGCACAAACAGATCAATGACCATGGCAATCCAAGCCCCAATCAGGCCCCAACCCAGCTGGATCGCGAGGACATAAGCGAGGGCCACCCGGATTAAGACAAAACCAACAATGACGATCTTGAGAATGGAGCGAGTATCCCCCGCACCCCTAAGACCTCCAGCAATGATCATCCATGTAGCTAAAGCCGGTTGGGCAATGGCCACTAACCGCAGGCAGATGGCAGCAAGCTCAATCACCTCAGGATCGCTGGAAAAGATCCTGACAATAGGTTCCGGCATCACAAGAAAGATCACACCCATAATGGACATCACCAAGATACCGAGGTTTCTGGTCACCCGCCCCGCTTGTTCTGCGCCTTCTGGATCCTCTGCACCCAGATTCTGTCCCACCAAGGTTGTGGAGGCGGTGGCAAATCCTGCCCCGGGCATAAAGGAGAGGGATTCGGCGTTGAGGGCCACCTGGTGAGCGGCATAGGCCACAGTGCCCAACGACGAGACAATCATGGTGTAAACAAGTTGGGCAACACGCATCATCCCCTGCTCCGCACCTGCCGGGATGCCAATATTGGCAATCCGCCGAATGATGCTTCGATCAGGTTTAAAGGAATCTGTCAGCCGAACCCGAAGCACGGGATGGCGAAAAAGAACACCGAGTGCGATGAGACCTCCACAGGCTTGCGCGATCGCGGTACCGAGCGCGGCCCCAGCAACACCCAGGGCTGGAATGGGACCCACTCCATAAATGAAGATGAAATTGCCCCCAATATTGATCACATTGACTAAGGCGGTAATCCGCATGGGCGTTTGGGTATCCCCAGCGCCTCGCAAAATAGCATTGATCACGATCAAAAAATAGTTGAGGATCATCGCGGCCGAGACAATACGTACATAGGTTGCCCCCATCTGAAGGACAGCCCCCTCGGAACGGCGAAACAACAAACCCAAAAGACCGCCGGCGAAAAGTAGAAAGGTCAGCATCACGGCGCCAGAGACAAAAAGGCCGAGGATCAAGGATTGCCTGGCTACATCACCGGCTTTTCCCCTTTCACCTGCGCCAATATGCCTGGCAACCAAGGCTGTACTGCCTGTGGCCAATGCCGAAAAGACGGTTAGCCCCACCATGGAGATTTGGTTGCCTAAACCAACCGCCGCTAAAGAGGCGGCTCCCAACCGGCCTACCATAGCCGTATCGACGATGCCCACCATGGTGTGGAGCAAGTTTTCCACAATCGCGGGCCAGGCCAGGTGTAATATCTTGCGGCGCGTTTCAGTCTTCCCCACCATCAGCTGTGGTTCTGTTCGCAATACACTCTCCCCTTTTCTCCTGCAGAAGGAATACTACCTAATTCAGCGAAGTAACTTCTATTATACATCGGAGCTTCACAAAGTGAAACTCCGAAATGCTTCTGAAAGAGCATCAATCAAGGAGGCGTTTA
>JAAYOK010000060.1 GCA_012520355.1 Bacillota bacterium
AAACGATCTCCCTAAATCTTAATATACGAGGGAGATGTTTCTATGCAAGACGATTTGACTGCTGGGCTCCATGAGTTAAGTAAAGTGGGTAAGGTGATTGGGATCGTAAGCGGTAAGGGGGGCGTTGGTAAGTCACTTGTTTCTGCCCTCTTGGCCGTTGTCATGAACCGTCAGGGTTATCGTGTGGCTGTTTTGGATGGGGACATTACGGGCCCATCGATTCCCAAGGCCTTTGGCATCAGTGGTAGGGCACCTGTCGATGAAGATGGTGTGCATCCAGCCATGAGTAGAAATGGGATCTCTGTTATGTCCATCAACTTACTCCTGGAAAAAACGACAGATCCAGTGGTCTGGCGGGGACCTTTAGTGGGTGGGGCTGTAAAACAGTTTTGGACTGATATCATCTGGCGAGATATTGACTATATGTTTATTGATATGCCTCCTGGCACGGGGGATGTACCCTTAACCGTTTTTCAGTCCATTCCCGTTGATGGCATTATCGTCGTCACTTCACCCCAAGAACTCGTTTCCATGATTGTGGAAAAGGCTGTGAAAATGGCCAAGCTTATGAGTATTCCTGTCTTGGGCTTGGTGGAGAATATGGCTCATTTTCGCTGCCCCGACTGTGGCAAGACCCACCAGATTTTTGGTGACAGCCATATTGAACGAATCGCTTTAGAACACGGACTGCCAGTCTTGGCCCAGATCCCTATTGATCCCATCATTGCCAACTATGTGGATCAGGGAAGGGTGGAGGAGCTCGAGGACTACGGACTCGAGGGAGTGGTCTCTTATATCCGGCAACTCTAGCCTAATAACAGTAAAGGAACCTGCCTGCGCAGGTTCCTTTGACTTTCCCTGTTTTAAAACCAGAACTCCATAGTCACTCTTGCCGTTACTTCTATCTCTCCTGGGTTAATGCTTGTCTGAGCGCCCCGGTCAAAGCCAACGGCCATCATTTGCACTGACTCGCTCTTGGCAACGTAGGTGCCGTATTCTTCATCAATTCTCACAATGCCCCCGATGGTCTCCCCAGAGCTTTGTGCCATCACATTCGCCTTGGCGAGTGCTTGTTCAATGGCCACTGCAAGGGCTTGAAGCTGCATCTCCTGCTTATCAGCAATATCGAAGGTGACATTTTGGACTTGGTTCGCACCGGCTTTGACAGCAGTATCCACAATCAGTCCCACGTCCTCTAGATTCTTGGTGGTAATCGTGATGCCATTACGGACATGGTAGGTTGTTGTGACTTCCTCATCCACGGAACGTCCGTAGGTATCACTATAACTGTAGACATTGAAGCCACTTGTGGTGATAGCGGATTGATCAAGACCCAAGGCCTTAAGGGCCTCAAGAACGCTCTCCATCCGTTCCGCGTTTTCTGCTACAGCGACCTCAGCAGACCTACTCGAGGTCTCAACGCCTAGGTTAATTAGGGCCAAATCAGGGGTTCCCGTAATGACCGCATTTCCAGTGACCTGCAAGCGGCCGCTTAGTTCAGGAATCGTGGCAGCACCGGCACTTCCCGCCACAAGCAGGAGCATTACAACAAGCAATAGACTAGTTCTTCTCACGTTCATCATTCGTCCTCTCTCCTTCAAGCAAAATAGTTTTTTCCCCAAAGACTGAAATTTGTTTGTCTCCATGGGCATAGTTTCCCTCTACAACCAAGCTATACAAGCCGGGGGCAAGAGGGCTTTGGATCAAGATAGAATCTTGTTCGTGCACCTCTTCGTCAAGTAGGGAGACCTCCTCGACTAAGACTGGACCTGATTCTGTCTCTTGCCAAATGAGTAAACGAAGGCCCTGATCTTCGCCAACACCATCTATTGGATAAGTGGTTAGGATGAGCTCCACCGGTTCTCCTGGATGGTGGATTTCTGGCTCTGGTAGCATCACAGCACTAAAGGTTTGCATCCGCATCATTTCCAAGTTCTCGGGCACTACAGGCGGCAGAACTGGGGGGAACAGCATGGTGCGAAGCATAAAGGCGAGAAACATGGTAGCTGCAGCGCTGGCACCGATCCAGAGCGATCTCCGCCGTACAGGATTCCTTCTGGATTCCCCATTGATTTGGCTGGCGACCTTTTCCCAAAGCACATCGGGGGAACCAGGCCATTCGCTCTTTTCTCGTAACACCTTTTCAATTTGTTCATCAAACTCCTTCATTCTGGCCACCTCCTTCTAAGACCTCGATATACTTCTTCAGGCGCTGCCTGGCCACGTAGAGGCGGGACTTTACGCGTGATACTGGCATGCCCAGGGTTTCTGCAATCTGAGCTTCAGTGAGTCCAGACACATATTTTAGGAGCAGGGGAAGACGGTGCTTCTCGTCTAGTTCATTGATGGCCTGGAAGAGATCGTTCATAGCTTCCCGGTCCAAGGCCTGTTCTTCCGGTGCGAAGGTCCGGTGTGGATTGGGCCCCTCAAACTCATAGGGGAGATGACCTCGATCCAAGCGTTCTTTCGTCCGTTTCGCCTTGTTGACTACGATTTTTGTAAACCAGGGTTTAAAGGGTCGATCCGCTTGAAATGAGTCGAGGGAGCGAAAAGCCTGTAAGAAGGCTTCTTGTACTGCGTCTTCTGCTGTGGCCCAGTTGCGACAGATTAAATAGGCCAGACGAATAGCGCTATCGAGATGGAGCCGAAAGATCTGCTCCAAGGCATCATGGCTTCCCTCTTTCGCTTGTCTAATGAGTTCTCGTTCGTTGATATCCAAGGCCTTCCCCCTTTCCTACGTTTCATCTTATATATCCTCCCGGAACTGAGAAAGTTTATTTCTTGGTGTTAAACCAAAATTAAGTTTTCTAGCAGGGTTTACTGCTATTTTGTCGAAGTTGTCGTTGTTGTGTGCGTAATTGACAGAACAGAATCCTAAAGGATTCCCGAGGGGGCGAACGTGGTTGATATGAACAAGCGACCTAGTCTAGTAGCACCAGTACTTGAAATCGAGGACAAGACAATTCGCACCCTGATGAATATCCTTTATCAAAAGAGTTCGCGAGAAGAACAACATTCGCGACGGGTCAGCGACTATTGCTTTGCTCTCGGAATACAGTTAGGGTTTGGCGTTGAAGACAGTGTTCGAATCGCACAGATAGGTCTTTTACATGATATCGGTAAAATCTCGATTCCCAATGCGATTTTGGATAAACCAGGGCGTTTGTTGCCCCTGGAATGGGAAGAGATTCAAGAACATCCCATTAATGGACATCGTTTCCTCAGTGCCGTTGTGGGCATGGACGAGGTGGCTGAAACCGTACTTTGCCACCACGAACGATATGATGGGGAGGGCTATCCCCATGGCCTGAGGGGCCAGCAGATTCCCTTGAATGCCCGAATCGTGGCTGTAGCCGATGCCTATGATGCCATGGTGAGTGCACGGCCTTACCGTCATCGCCTGACTCCCTTTGAAGCCATGGAGGAACTTCGGCAAGGCGCTAGAACCCAGTTCGATCCTGATATTGTTCAAGCCTTTTTGGACCTCATGGATGGGTTAGAACAAGACCTCCAAGCCTAATACAGATCTTGTCCATCGTGTTTCAATTTCTCTGCCCAGATGTTTTTTAGTTCTAATACTTCTTCTTTATATTCTTTAAGGGTACCATCTTCGCTGTAGGGGAGCTCGTCAAGTAAAGTCACAGTGAAACTTGATTCCCCCCAATTGCTCCAATCTTTTTGTAACCGTTGATTGGGGTGGGAACCAAAGTTGAGCTGAAAGACGGTTCGGTTGATGGCAGCTGGTAGATTTGTGGCACCCTCTAAATAATTCATATTCGTTTTGTCAGAGTGAATACAAAAGACACCCATTGCCGGCTTCATAAGCCGGTATTTTTCTTTGAGTTCTTTTCTTCGGTCCATTAATATCCCATCTCCTTCAAGAGTCGGGCCAGGGTTCGCAAGCGTTCCCCGATGAGTTCTCCGTCGTCGGCCAAAGCTTGCTGAAAAAGCTTAAGATCTTCTTTAATCATCTCATTATCCGTACAGACCGCCACTGACATGGCATCACCCTGCAAGCCAATGCGATCCAGGAGGGGGTTGGCTGGGTCATAAAGATCGTCTAAGCGGTAGGCCTCATCCATAAACTGTTTAGAGCGGCAAATGAGAATAGCCAAGTCCAGCACCCGGTGGAGGGGAAGTTCCTCCGACTGGCGAGACCAGCGCTCTCCTGTATGGCGCCAAACTTTCGCAGAAATGTCGACTTTGCCCCGCTCATTCCACTGAGCCAAACCGAGAGAAAGGCCTTTGGCATCCGATTCATAGGCCTGGCGGCCATCCACATTGCTGTAATCTTCACTGACGATAACAGGTTTGTGTTTCAAGGTTGTTGGAATTTTCATGTGGTATTACCTCCAATGTAGAATTAGTGATTCAGTAATTTAGTAAACTACTGATTCTATAGTAGGAGTAGATCCCTCTTTTGTCAAGACCTTGACGCAGGAAGTATCAACCAAATCTCGAATCAATAAGTAAGATAATTTGAAAGGAAAGGTGTATAAGTTATGAAGAAGATCGCCATTGTGAGTTTTAAGGGGGAAATGCCCTGCTTCGTTCATGCCTTGCTCAATGTGTGGAATTATCATGAACGGGGTTATGAGGTTGCCCTTATTATTGAAGGAGCCTCCGTCGCCCGGCTCGAGGATATCGTGAACTCGCCTCAAGGTCCCCTCTGGCGGAAAATTAAAGAAGCCGGTCTCATCCGCTCGGTCTGCAAAGCTTGCGCCGCACAACTAGGTACGTTAGCTGAGGCAGAAGCCCAAGGACTTCCCATTGATTCTGCTTTATCCGGTCACTCTGATTTGGAAGTGTTTACGGCCCAAGGTTTCGAGATTATTCTCTTTTAGGAGAGGTGTGGTATGTCCGTCGATCCCAAGGAAGTTCAGGAGGCCAGGGTTGTAGCCCAAGAAGTCTTGGGTTTACTCACTGAGGTTGAAAGACAGCTGAAAAGCGCCCGCAATTGGGGCTTTTATGACATGGTTCGTGGGGGATTGCTTGCGAGCCTGATTAAACACAGCAAAATTGACAAGGCGGAGGCGCTCTTTCAGCGCGTGCAAATTAAGCTTGAACAGCTTCAGAAGGAACTGTCCGATGTGTCTATCGGTTTAGGACCAGGGGCACAGATCTCTGGTTTTGAACGCTTCATGGACATTGCCTTCGATAACATCATTTCTGATTGGATGGTGCAAAGCAAGATTCATAGTAGCCTAACTGAAGTCGCCCGGATTCGCTCCGAGGTCTCGGCCGTACTTCAAACGTTGGATCGCCTTTGAAAAACAGGATAGAAAGCAAGGGATGTAAAGGCCATTGAAGGAGGGTATCTATGTACTTAAAGTGCTTTGATGAGGTGAAAACACTCACCAAAGAGCTAGTAAGAGTTCCTAGTATTGTGAAGACGAGTGGAGAAGCGGATTGTGCTAAGCGGGTTTACGAGTTTTATCGTGAACTGCCCTATTTCCAGAGCCATCCCGAGCAGCTAATGCTCCAGCAAACAGAGGATGACGAGATCGAAAGGTACAACGTCTTGGCCATGGTGAAGGGTACGAAGGGAGATTCCAATCGAACGGTGATCCTAATGGGACATCTGGACACTGTTGGGGTCGATGATTTTGGCTCGCTAAAAGAATACGCTTTTGACCCAGATACACTACCTGGGCTTCTCAGAAAGCTCAAGCTTGAGGACGATGTGATCCGTGATCTGGATTCCGGCGAGTATATGTTTGGCCGGGGAGCCCTGGATATGAAATCGGGTGTGGCTGGCCATATGTGGTTGATCCGCTATTTTTCCGAACATCCCGAGGAGCTCGATGGAAATCTCATTGCCATAGCAGAATGCGACGAGGAGGATAACGCTCACGGAATCATCTCAGCCCTGAAAGTGCTGAAGGAGTGGAAGCAAGTTCATGGCCTCGATTATATTGCCGCGATTAACGCCGATTATTCCACGCCTTATCATGAGGAGGATGAGAATCGTTACGTCTACTTTGGTACCATCGGCAAGCTTTTGCCCTCCTTTTATGTTGTAGGTAAGGAAACCCATGTGGGACAGGCCTTTGGTGGGCTCGATCCGAACTTGCTTGTGGCAGAACTGACTCGACTCATTGACTATAATCCGGACTTATCCGATGAAGCGCAAGGGGAAGTCACCATTCCGCCTGTATCGCTCAAACAAACCGATGTCAAAGATACCTATACTGTACAGACTGCTTTAGCCGCCTATGTCTATTACAACTTTTTTACCCATAGTATGACTCCTAAGGACGTTATGGCCGCCATGAAGGAGAAGGCTGTGGAGGCCTTTGATCGGGTGGTTAAGTACACCAACGAATCGTACCAAAGGTTTTGTGAACTGGCAGGTCATGTTTATACTCCACTATCTTGGAAAACAAGGGTTTATACTTGGGAAGAGTTTTACCGCGAGTTAGTGAAGCAGCATGGGACTCCGTTTGAGGAACACCTGAGGCAGTACGCTTTGGATTTGCATCAGAACAATCCCGCTTTGGACCTGAGGGATTTCAATGTCCGCATGGTAGAAGAGGCATGGTCTTGGGCCAAGGATAAGACTCCGGCCATCATTGTCTTTTACTCGTCCACCATGTACACCAATTTGGAAATGACGGGGAGGACCGCGAATGAACGGACGCTTCTAGAGAGCGTAACCGAAGCGGTGAAGGAGCTGCAAGCATATTCCGACAGGCCGGTTGTGACAAAAATGTTCTATCCCTACATTTCTGACTCGAGTTTTATGGCCCTCGGTGGTGACCGCGAAGATCTTGACGCCTTAGAAAACAATACTCCAGCTTGGGGTATCAAGTATAAGCACCCCATCGAGGACATTGCGGAGATCAATGTTCCGGTAGTCAATATTGGTACCTTTGGCAAAGATGGCCACAAGTTGACCGAGCGTGTCCATATGAAACACACATTTGAACACATACCCAATATTACCTACCAGGCCATCAAAAAGCTGATTGGCTAGGTTCTGTTTTTTTACCCCCAGGCAAACGTTTGGGGGTTTTCTCTTGACGAATATATCCGATGATGATATATTCGTTGTGGATATATCTAGAGGTGATATATTATTTGGAGCATGGGAGGAAGGAGATGATGACTATTTCACAGATGGAAGCCATGACAGACAATGTTTTCTTTATCTTGGCTAGTCTACTCACAGACAAACATGGTTACTTGATCATGCAGAGTATTGAAGAAGTGACAGGAGGATCCTTTGTGATCGGCCCAGCTTCACTCTATACCAATCTAAAGAAGCTTTTGAAAGCAGGGTTGATCCACGAAAAACCAGGGGAGAAGAGCAATCAGAAGGTCTATGGAATCACCGCCAGGGGTATTGAGGCCTTACAGAATGAAGTGAAACGGAAAGAGCAAATGGTCATGTTGGTGAAAAAAGCCCTAGAGCATCGAGAGGGAGGCGCTGGTGATGAGATACAAATATGTGATGATTAGTGGATTCGCCTTTTCTGAAGAGGCTGATTTGCGGAAACTGGAGAATCTGGCCAAACGAGGTTGGATCTTGGATGGGATTACCTCCCTTTTCTTTCGACTGAGAAAGGAAGAACCCCAAAATCTAAAGTACAGTTTGGACTATCAATCTGACTATGATGAAGAGTACTTCCACCTTTTCCAGGAGGCAGGCTGGACCCATCGGGGTACCATTGGAGAACATGTACACATCTTTTCCGCTCCTGAGGGTACAACGCCGCTTTACTTGGATGCCGTGGAACAATCGGAACAGTACCTACCTTTGATCAGAACAGGAGCTCTAGGCGGTGCAGTAAGCCTAGCGTTTCTGCTTTTCTTTGGTGCGCTGATGCGGATCATTAACCCCTCTGGCTGGATATCCCATCTTCTTCTGGCGTCTCTCATCTTGAGCTGGATCGCTTTCGTCTTTTGCTTCTTCCCTTGCGTGGGCTATCTGGTTCGTCGGCTCCGTGCCGTGCGCTCTGCCAGGCAAAAGGTTTAGCAAATCGCAGAAGGAACGGTGCGAAATTCGTCGAATTGTGTGAGGGACAGGCCCTCAAAGGAGAATGTGCATGACTACGCTACTTGTTATTATTTATGTCGCCTTTATCAGTCTGGGTTTGCCAGATTCGATCTTGGGGAGCGTTTGGCCCGTGATTCAGCTAGATTTGTCGGCACCACTGAGCCTGGTGGGCTATGTGTCCATGACAGTGAGTACCGGAACGGTGATCTCCAGTTTAATTAGTAATCGGCTGGTGGCTCGTTTTGGTACAGCTAAGGTGACTGTGGTCAGTGTCGCTCTCACGGCCGTGGCTCTCTTAGGTTACTCCTTTGTGGGTCATGCTGCCTTTCTCTTCGTCTTGGCCATACCCCTAGGACTTGGCGCGGGTAGCATTGATGCAGCGTTGAATAACTTTGTGGCACTTCACTATAAATCGATGCATATGAACTGGCTCCATTGCTTTTGGGGTGTAGGCGCCACAGCCGGTCCCCTGATTATGTCCTTGTTTCTCTTCAATCCAGGGGGTTGGCGACGGGGATACCTGGTTATTGCTACGCTCCAAATTGTCCTGGTTGTGGTCTTAGTTGTCACGATGAAACTCTGGAACCGAGCAGAACCGCACCCTAGCCAGAAGCAAGAATCGGATCTGGTGACGAACCGAGAAGCTCTGGGGATCAAAAGTGTGAAACTGGCGTTGGTTTCCTTTGCCTTCTTTAGTGTTACTGAAGCAACAACGGGTCTTTGGAGTAGTAGCTACCTGGTGGGCGTTGAGGGAATGTCCGCAGCTGCTGCCGCCCGGTGGACTGCATCGTTTTATGGGGGAATCACTCTAGGGCGTTTGTTTTCTGGCTTCTTATCCATACGAATGACGAATACCATCTTAATTCGGCTCGGCCAAATGATTTGCTTGGTGGGAACTGCGCTTCTCATTTTGCCCTTGCCAACCATGGTATCTGCTTTAGGGTTCGTCGTGATTGGCTTGGGAACCGCTCCAATCTTCCCAGCTATGCTCCATGAAACACCCGGGAGATTTGGACCTCACGCTTCTGGAGCCATTATGGGACTCCAGATGGCCGTTGCCTACGGAGGTGGCACCCTTGGCTCACCCCTCTTTGGTTTACTTTCGTCCCTGACTTCACTAAAGTTATTACCATATTTTGTAATGGTCGCGGTATTGATTATGCTGATTTCGTCAGAGCTGTTGAATCGGCGAATCGGGGCAAAGGGTATGAAGACGAGCTATCAGGTGAAATGACAAGCCTACAAGAAGCAGAATGTATAGGGACTACTTGCAGCAATGCAGTAGTCTTTTGCTTTTTTCATCCTAGAGTCGCCGTCATCAACTACTTACAAGGAGAATATCGTAAAACGTCGAACTTTATTACCAATAGCGGGGTGGCTACGATGAGAGTCTTCACTCGACGAGTATACTTACTAGGTCTCGTGTTTATCCTTCTCGGGGCAATCAATACCTCTGTGGGCATGCGCCAACTACGACCAAAGCTCGGGGAGCACATAAAAAAGACCATTACACTTCAACTCAACCGCGTGATGGGTGAGGTCAGCCTCAGTTTGCTGAATGCAGAGAGCTCCATACGTATAGCAGCAGCTGTTGCCCGCGCGACCGAAGAAGATGAGAGTATCCTTCGCTTCTTTGAACAGGTACTGGTGGATAACAGCTCTTTTTTGGCCATGTATGTGTCAGACCCGCAGAATAATAGTCTCTATACCAATCGCGAGATTGCCTGGGACCCTTCCACGGTAGATTCCACATCCAGACCCTGGTACCAGGAGGCGGTCCGGGAGGAAGGCCTGATTTTCACCCAACCCTATATTGATGCGGCTACCGACCGCTGGGTTACGACTATTGCCCAACCCATCTACAGCCATGACGGAATCCTTCTCGGGGTGGTAGGCATTGATGAAGCCCTGGAGGGTCTCTTGGCCACGTTAGAAACGGCGAAACCATCGGAAAATGGAAGGGTCTTTGTTGTTGATAGGAATGGCCAAGCCTTAGTGGGTGAA
>JAAYOK010000061.1 GCA_012520355.1 Bacillota bacterium
GACTCTGTAACCAAGTTGGCTTGTTGTTGGGCCATATCCCAGTCAGAAAGCTGCAGGGCTGCGATATTTCCAGCCAAGACATCAATTTCGTTGTTCATGAGACCAGACAGTAGGTTCGGTGTAGCAACAACACGGAGTACGAAACGATCCCAGCTGGGGGATTTCACATGATAGTCTTTGTTGGCCTTAAACTCCATGCGCTCACCGCTAATTTGGCTTTGGTAAATTGCTGGACCAGAACCAATGGGGCTTCTCCAATAGCTGCTCTCACGGATGCTCTCTAGGGGTAGGTCACCTAGGAGATGTTCTGGCATGATATAGATATCTCTGAACTTGGTAAACATGAGGAAGTCAATATTGGTTGGCTTGGCCAAGGTAAACTCCACAGTATGATCGTCTAGAGCCCGAACTTGAATGCTATCATCTGTTTCTGCGAAACCAGCAAAGGGGCTCACATTGTTCTGTCTAACTGCTGCAACGGTGGGAGAAGAATAGATCTTCATGGTAAAGACAACGTCATGGGCGGTAACTGGCTCGCCGTCATGCCACTTGGCGTTTTCATCTAGAGTCACAGTTAACACTGTGTTGTCTTCGCTCATATGCCAGGCAGTGGCCAGTCTTGGCTCATAGGTGCCGTCTTGCTTCAAGTAGACGAGTTTGTCAAAGATCAGGTCGAGGACTACGTCAGAGTAGGAGCTTGTGGTGTCAAAAGGAATGAGGTTATCCCAGGCGGCAACCATAGCCATGGTGATGGTCTGGTTACTCTGTGCTAAAGTTGCACCGGTGACACTGGTAACCATGGTTAGAACGAGGACGAATAATAATGCCTTCTTCATAATAGTACTACCTTTCATGTGTAACTCTCCTTTGTCGTTTGTCTGATTGTTCTGCTACGGACAACAATACATGAAATGAGGTTCAGGTCAGTGTGTCTGAGATAACAGGCCCCCCTTTTTTTCGTTTTGCAGCGTTTTATATGCTCATTTTCGTATCTAAGGCGTCTCGAATACCATCTCCAATAAAGTTAATACTGAGCACAGTCAAGACGAGCAAGATTCCCGCTGGCATCCAGAGGTAAGGCTGGTTAGCCAAGACACTGATGGACTGGGCGTAGTAGAGGATATTTCCCCAAGATGGATCGGGGGGTTGTACCCCTAAGCCCAGAAAACTCAGGGACGACTCGGTAATAATGGCCTGGGCCGTCCGGAATGTAAAGGAGATGATGACTGGTGCTAGGGAGTTGGGCAAAATATACTTGGCCATAATGTTCTTGCTCTTCTCGCCAATGGCAATGGCGGATTGAACATAATCCTTTTCCCGAATGGAAAGGACGCTAGCGTAGGTGAGCCTAGCAAATTCGGTCCAGCCCAAGAAGCCAATGACAAGTGTAACAGTGGTAATGGATTGCCCCAAGACGCTGGCCAGAACTAGAATCAAAATCATGGACGGGAAGGACATGAAGATATCGGCGAGGCGCATAATGACGACCTCGGTCTTCCCCCTGAAGTAGCCTGCAATCAGGCCAAGTGGCACTCCGATTAGCAAACTCACGATGGCGGACAAGATACCGACTGTTAAAGAAACTCGACCACCGTAGATGAGCCTGGCAAAGTTGTCACGTCCCACATCATCTGTTCCCAAAATGTGGGCCGGAGAAGGAGCTGCGCCAAAGCTCATATAGTCGATGCTGTAGGGGTCTAAGCCCATGATGCTTGGGAGCAAGAGGATAGCCAGAATTTCAATGAGTAAAATAATGGCACCCACCATGGCCAATCTGTGTGCAAAGAAGCGTTTTAGTACGTCACGTAAATAAGAACTTTGTTTTGCTGTAGCCACGCTATCACCACCTTTACTCGTAACGAATCTTGGGATCAAGTAGACTGTAAATCAGATCAATCACGATGTTTCCGATCAAGACAGCCCCAGCAATAAAGACTGTGATTCCCATAATAACGGGGTAATCCCGGGAGTTAATGGCTAGCACCATGAGGCTTCCCAAACCAGGCCAAGCAAAGATTTGCTCTGTGACAACGGCTCCACCAAAGAGGAAAGGAATCATCAAACCAATTCTGGTCACAATGGGAATAAAGGCGTTTTGCAAGGCATGTTTGAAGAGAATCGCCCTTTCGAACAAACCCTTGGAACGTGCGGTACGAATGTAGTCTTCTTGCTGGACTTCCAGCATGGACCCTCTGGTCTGCCGAATCAGACTGCCCACTTGCTGAATGGATAGAACTAGCATGGGCAAGATGAGGTGCTGCAGTAGCATACCAAAACTACGGACTCCTGAACTATCGTACATGCCTCCGCTCGGGAAGATCTTCAGTTTCACGGAGAAAAAGTAAACGAAGACTAGACCAGCGAAGAAGTTGGGCATGGCCGCCCCCACGAAGGACAGGGCCGACGAGATGTAGTCCCAAATACTGTAGGGTTTATAGGCTGAGATAATGCCAAGGGGTAGGGCAACCAAGAGCGAGAATGTTAAGGATGAAAAGGTCAGAAGCAGTGTGGGTCCAACCCGTTCGGCGATATCGGTCCAAACCAAGTTTCCGGTACGATAGGAGCTGCCCATGTTACCGCTTAAGAGCTGTTTCAACCAATTAAAGTACTGAATGACCACTGGTTGATCAAGCCCCAGGCGTTGCCGCGCCTCTGCCATCTGTTCTGCGGTCGCGTGGGGATCGCTAAAGATCATCTCTAAGGGCGTTCCTGGCGCAAGCGATGATAGGACGTACACCAAAATCGTGATCCCAATAAAGGTTGGTATGGCGATTAAGAGTCGTTTTCCTACGAATTTAAGCATCGTACATTCCCTTCCCTACCGTTTTTCCTAAGCCTGTTCCACAATATGTCGCTCCTGATAATAACTTGTAATATGACTTGCTAACATATTGCGTAATATGATTACTGATATTATAACCGGTAAACAAAAAGAATGCAAGAAAATTTGGGGCCTGGCCCCCACACAATTTGACGAATTTCGCATACAAAAAAAGGACAGTCCGCACTGAACCGTCCTTCTTAGTCTTTCAACGTCTTTCTACGTCTTTCTAGGCCAAACTCTCCACTACTTGATCATGAAAACCCTGAGCAAAAGTGGAATCAGAATTAACCCACCAACAAGTTGCTGCGGTAGATTCTCTTCCTTTAATACATTTTGGATCACAGCCAAGGTGATCACAGCCAACATCAACACATAAAAAGGTGTTAACCAGCCTGCAAAAACATTACTCAAAAAGGTACCCATTGTGTCTCCCCCTTTACAGACCAATTAGACGACCGATTGGCACGGCGAAGTACAGAACCACGAAACCCCAGAGCAAACAGATGGCACCAGGCACCACACATTGCTTGATGGTCGCCCGCCTGAACTCCGGCGATGCATCGATGGCTTGGGTGACAAGAGTAGGAACAATCGCAATCGGCGGCAATAGGTCGCCAATCCCGGCCATTAAAGACAGAGCTGCAGCTGTCATGATTTCGTTATTGCCTAAGAGTGCCAAAACAATGGGAACTCCCATGACCGTAGACGAAGCATAAACCGAGATGGCACCAAAGAGGGGCATACTGATAGCTGCAACGAGGATCAACCAACTCGAGGGAATATCCAGGGCTGTTGTGACAATCAGACCGCGGACACCAGCGAGGGTCATCACTTGGACGAAGACTCCGGCCCCCACCAAAATCCCCATAACAGGTAAGGTCGAACCTACACCACCAACGATGGTATCCCAAATTCGGATTCGCTTACCACAAAATAGGGCTGAAACTGTACCCACAGCAAACATGAGAGGAATGCCAAGATCGATGTGCACTCCCATGGGAATCCTGGACAAAACCATAAGACCCAAAACAACCAATAGAGGTATGTAAACCTTAAAGCCAGGAATTTCCGAAGCACCCTGTTCACCGCTGACGGGGTTTTCAAGGGCAGGCCCCTTAACACTAAAGGCAAACCAGAATGAAAGTAAAATGGCCAATGGCACAGTCAAAATCAGAAGCGGAATATCAAAACCCACATAGGGCATATCAATGCCTGAACCAATGAGCATGACAGGCACGTTAACAGGCGGGGCTACCATACCGAGTAAACTACCGATGGCAACCATGGCTGCCGCCTTGGTGCGGGAAAAGCCAGCGCCGATCAGAACAGGAAGCATAAAACGACCTGTTGTCAAAGCAGCAGCGGTTGAAGAGCCTGTCAGCATCCCTGGAACCATCACTAAGAACATGGAGACTAGGGTTAAAGGCAGGATCTTACCACCAAAACGCCTTACCATGCGCGTGGAAATCTCCTTGAGAATACCTGACTTCTCCAGAGCGTTCATGAAAACCATGGCAACCGCGATAATGAGCATCACATCGAAATAACCAAAGGTTCCCTCGACTAAATGGCGGACATTGCCAATGTTTCCGCTAACAATGAGTCCGAGAATGGCTGCACCGGTGGTAGCTAGGCCTGCTGGAAGTTTGAGTACCGCAACTAAGATCAGAAAAGAACCTATCATTGCTAACAAAGTAATTAATTCCATCGACAAAATCATCACTCTTCTCCAGGAATTCTCTCAAGGAGAGTGGGACGCACAAAGCGTCCCACCCGCCAAGAATCCAATGGTATTGCGTCTAGTAACCGATCGCAGCGCCGTCTCTTCTTGGGTCGGCTCCACCTACTAATTCACCTGTTTCAAAATCAACGAGGACACCTTGGGCACCACCGAAGTACAAGTCGAGTGTGCCTTTTTCAACCAAGTTCCAACCCTTGCCGGCGAGCTCATCTACGATCTCACTGCTGAATCTAGGTTCGAACTCGAAGTTATCATGGTAGTCACGTACGAAGAAGCGAGGTGCTTCAATGGCTTCCTGTAAATTCATGCCATGGTCAATGAGGGCCGAGAGGAGAATGGTTACAGTACTAATGATCCGGCCTGCACCTGGAGTTCCAATGGTCAAGTAAGGCTGACCGTCTTTGAGAACGATGGTTGGGGAAATAACGGTCTTCATGCGCTTACCAGCTTCCAGGGAGTTTGTTCCAGAACCAACGGCTGCAAAGTTAGCCATTTCGTTGTTGAGAACAATACCGGTTCCTTCAGGCATAACTCCAGCACCGAAGAAGGAGCTGATGGTTTGGGTCAAAGAAACAGTGATCCGATCCTTATCCACAACCGAGATATGTGTAGTACTTGGGGATTCGTAAGGAATACCGTCTGTACCAGTGAAAGCAACCTGAGCTGCTCCGAAGTAACCAGGGAGAATTTCTTCAAAATGTGTCATCTCTTCGGGATCAATTTCTAGTGCTCTGGTCCGTGCATAGTCCTTCGAGAGAAGGTCATAAAGTGGGATGTAGTCAAAATCAGGATCCCCGAAATACTCATAGTTGTCACGATAGGCAATCCGAATCGCTTCAGCCGTCAAGTGGATGGCTTCAGTCGAAGGATAGCCGTAAGAAGCTACATCGAAGCTCTCCAGAATGTGCAGAGCTTGAATTACTGTCGCGCCACCAACTGGAGGACCGGCACTGATGATGTCATGACCGCGGTAGTTTCCACGGACTGGCCATCTTTGAATGGCACGGTAGTTGGCCAAGTCTTCCATTGTCATATAGCCACCGTTAGCCTGCATATCGTCGATGATCATTTGAGCAATTTCACCAGTGTAAAACGCATCAGGTCCCTTTTCTGCAAGGATCCGCATAGTATTTGCCAAGTCAGGATTCTTCAAGATAAACCCTTCCTCTGGAGGAAGCATGTCATCTAAGTAGACTTCAGCCATGGCAGGATTTGCTAGAATCTTTTCGTAGTTGCTCTCAATAACCCCAACAAGGGTTTCAGAAATGGGGAAGCCTTCTTCAGCTAAGCGAATGGAAGGTTCCAACACTTCGGCTAGGGACATTGTTCCGTACTTTTCAAGAGCCTTGCTCAAACCAGCTACTGTGCCAGGTACTGCAACAGATTTCCAGCTTGTGTTAGGCATCTTCTTACCTACGAGGTCATCGACGGAAGCTGCAGGAGCTGCAGAACGATAGTCAATGGATACAGCACGATCGGACTCGGGCAGGTAAATGACGATAAAACCTTCTCCACCAAGACCCGAGGCATTAGGCTCGGCCACACCAATAGCAAAGGCAGTGGCAACAGCAGCGTCAACGGCGTTTCCGCCAGCTTTGAGAATGTCTACACCAATTTGGGCAGCCAGGGGACTAGCTGCGGCCACCATACCATTCTCGCCCCTTACTTCGTCTAAAATGGTGGCGGCAAAACCTACCTGCGTGAAACTAACAGCAAACAACACGACAAGGGTTACGAACAACGACAGCTTTCTTGTGGTCCTCGACATCAACCAAACCTCCTATAGTGATTTGTTTTTCTGACTATCTGAGATAAGCACCAAGACCATTTTCTACCAAATCGTTGAAACTAGGCAAACCTTCCCATCTCAAGGTTTCTCCATAAAACTCATCATGGAATGTCAAGATGGCTTGAATCGTAGCGAGCTGGGTTGCGGCTCGTTTTGCTAGAGGGTTCACTGGATCAGTAACCACATCCACCTCGTCATCGGGAATGTCAGGGGTTTGGGCCGGGTTCGGCGTTTCAATGAGATACGCTGCAGCCTGGGTATGATCGCCCCATTCTCTGTGAGACAAACCTCTAAATTCTTCCGAAGACTGTTCCACATTCATAATGATACCTTGCATTTCTAAATCTACAACGGCCATAACGGCGCCATCGAGATTCTTCGGATTCGCAATTACCATGTTCGCAAGTCTGGATGTGACACCAGCTTCGTGCATATCAATGGCAATGTCTGCTTGTTCATCAAGAATGATCCTGCAATAGGCATAGGCCATTTGTTGGGTTAGGGTTCCATCTGCCTTGCCAGGATGGGCCCTGTTTAGATTCCGAGCTTCGTTACCATCCAACTCATAGCCAGATGGATAGTGAGCGTAGGTTTCTGGATCTGGTTCTTGATGGGCGGCGTTGGTCCGACGATCACCGTAAGGGAAAGTCCTGACACCACTTTCGGTTTCTACAGACCAGGTCCTAATGTGGGGTCTCCAATCATCAATGCTCATAGCTCCTGAGCTATTCGCATAGGGAATCACAATCACACGGCCAGCGGTGACAACTGCACGCTCAACAATTAATGTAGCAGCCGCGATACCTGCGATTTCGTTGGAGTGGGAGCCACCCAAAATGACTACCGTGGCCCCTGGGTTCCCACTATCCAGGTAGTAGACGCGGGAGTCACCAGGCGTGTTCTTTAAGGGTGCATGGTAATCGGAGAGCCAACCAACACCGGTAACACCATAACCATGTCGTACGTCATGCAGAATTGGACTTTGGGCAGAACTGATGCTTGTGGCAAGTAACAAAACTAGAAGCACGGTTGTGACAAACAAACTCTGTTTTCTCATCTACAGTTCTCCTCTCTGACAGCGACGTACTAGAACAATTCCACCATGACTGCAGCGGCATCGTTTCTGGTAGGAACAACAAGCACTTCGGCGTTGTTTTTCTCGGCTAAGCCATCAAAGAAGCCGTCTTGGTTGCTTTCTGCGGTCACAATAATATGGTGAGCATAGGAGCTAACAAGTGTAGCTACTTGGTCAGAGCCAGCGCCACGACGGGAAGGTCCGCCAATGTGGACGAGGAAAACGTAAACGTCATTCTCCTTGGCAGCTTCAAGCAATGTTTCAATTCTCTCAAGTTCTTGGTCCAAGTTGATTCCAGCGGAACCGAGACCCTTATTACTTACTCCAACCACAAGGGCCAAAGATTTCTTGCCTTCCAGATCGGCAGGTGTGGCCAGTGGATTTCTATCCACCTCTTCACCGAACAGTCTGCCGAGCATAACCCGTAGAATCATATCATCTGCACTTTGACCAGCGGAAGTAACTAAGATGGGTTGCTCTGGAGCTGCAGCACTAACCAACATACCAAAAGACAATAGGGTTAAAGCGATGACTGCAAAACTTAGGATGCTTTTGTTTAGGAATTTTCTCATAGCAATTTTCTCCCTTCATACATTTAAACTTCAAAGAATGGGCACTCCCTATGCCTTTCCCTCATCCCCTTTCGTCGGCACCAAGAGACTACTTCGCTGTTGGTGCCAGGTAGTTCCCCAAACCTGAAGCCATCAACTCAGTATAGCTCGGTATGTTCTCGACGAAGATTCGTCGTTCGGGATAAAACTCAGAAAAACTACTGGCTAGAGCCTGGATTGTGGCAGTATGGCGGGCCACCCTCTCAACTAGGGGAACCCCGTGCTCAGGATACCTGACATAGAGCCGACCACGCTCATAACTTTTCACATACATGGGATCGCGACCACTTATGACAAGCTCCGCATTGGTTTTGCCCCGCAGACGGCCCTGTGCAGGGTTGGCAGATTCCAAGAGAAATGCATAAACATCAGTATTATCGCCCCATTCGCGGTGGCTCAAGCCCCTTAGACCGCTGGGGGAAGGCTCGATTCCGATATCCACACCCTCAAAGGAAAGGTCGAGGCTGGCAAAAACCGCCAACTCCATAGCCCGATCATGGGCCACAATCGCGTTGTTCACGGGGTATTCCGGTGAAGACTCATGCAAGTCAATGGCGACATCGACGTTCTCGGTCTTAATCAATTCCACAATAGCATAGGCCACTCTGCTAGTTAGATGACCATTTGCACTCCCGGGAAACGCTCGATTCAAGTTTCTAGCTTCAGTACCTGCGAGTTTTTGGCCATCGACTTGTTGTACATAGACGGTCGGATCAGGCCATTGATGGACAGGATTGGTTAATCTTGCGCCATACTTAATGATTCGGTCGCCCCGCGGTGTTGGAATGACATATTCCGAAGGATGTCCTTCCTGGGGCAAAGTGTGGGTATAACCAGAACGGTTAGCAAAGGGAATAACGATTAGACGACCTTGTTTGACTTTGGCATTTTCTGCAAAGATCAAGGCTGTTACTGGTCCCGCGGCTTCGTCGCCATGTGCGCCTCCCACAACGAGCAAAGTGCCTCCTGGTTCTTCCCCTTCAAAGACCAAGACTTCTGTGTCGCCAGGAGTACCTGCGAGATGGGGATTGTAATCGCTGAGCATTTTCTGTTCCGCTATGTACGGTGATGCATAAATCTCCAGACCACGCTCAACACGGCCAAACCACTGATAAGAAAGAACGACGATAAGAAAAGCGATGGTGATAATGATGATTCCTCTGAGTCTTGTTCTTTTCATGTACTGACCTCCACGCAGAAACTGATAAAAAGACACTTGTGTTACATGTCACATACTTCCCTTCAATTTTCCTTTCTCCTTCGAAAGTTCTTGTAAAGTTTGTTTAGCCTTTGGTGAAGACAATAAAAGGAAGGCGTTCTAGAAAATTAGGGAACATCTGCCTAGGGACTATTTCCTAGATAACTTCATGCTCCCTCAACCAAGCGATGCTAATCCGCTTCACTTCCCCGTCTGGTTTCGTGACCGATACGATTTCCCCATCGCGGGGTCCCCATTGGCACCTGCCCCAAGCTGGGTGGTCAAACCACTCTCCTGGAACCATTTCTGCATAGAGAATCCCTTGCCGAATTTCCCCCACAA
>JAAYOK010000062.1 GCA_012520355.1 Bacillota bacterium
AGTTGTCTGCAAGGAGTGAAGGAATTTCCTTCGGCATTATCCCTTAGGATAATTCTACCATTAGGGTCCACCTTTGGAACAAAAAAAGTATGCTTGAGGTGTTGAGCCTCAAACATATCATACGAGGGGTGAGCCTATGAAAGGGAATTCTCCCATGGCGCCAGTTCTAAAATGGGTTGGCGGCAAACGCCAATTGTTGCCAGAGATCAGAACGATAATTCCTAAGGACATTGGCGTCTACTACGAGCCTTTTCTCGGTGGTGGGGCGGTCTTATTTGATCTGCAGCCTCCCCGGGCCGTAGTGAATGATATTAATCATGAATTGATCAATGTATATTGCGTCATCCGTGATCAGGTCGAGGAGCTCATAGAACACTTGCGTGGCCACCGCAACGAAGCGGCCTATTTTTATACAGTCCGTGGATTCGACAGGGAACGTTCAGCTTATGAGCAGCTGAGTGCCACTGAACGTGCTTCGCGAATTCTTTATCTTAACAAGACTTGCTATAACGGGCTTTTTCGCGTCAATCAGCAGGGGGAGTTCAACGCGCCCTTTGGTCGTTATAGAAATCCAAACATAGTCAATGAGGCTGGTCTCAGGGCGGTGAGTGAGTATTTTAACCGGGCTCAGATCACCTTCCAAAATGTTGACTTTGCCAGGGCGGTAGAAGGGGCAACAAAAGGCGATTTTGTTTACTTTGATCCCCCTTACGATCCCATCACTGAGAGTGCGAACTTTACAGGTTACGACAAGGGAGGGTTTAGCCGCTCTGAACAGATACGGCTAAAGGAGCTCTGCGATGAGCTTGACAGGGGGGGAATCAAGTTCTTGCTTTCTAACTCAGCCACTGACTTCATTCTTGATTTATATGGGAGTTATCATGTAAGAATCGTGCAGGCCAAAAGGTCCGTTAACTCCAAAGCGAACAAGCGGGGCTATGTCGATGAGGTGTTGGTTGCGAACTATGACTAAGGAGGTCTATGATGGAACGGTCCTAGTTTTCCGAAAAAGTTCTTTGGATGAAACGGTCAAACACGTGGACGAAGTGAGAAAACAGGTGGCGAAACGTAAATTTAAGTTACGCCGCAAAATAGCCAAAGGAACGGTTAAGGCGAGCGAGGTGCCGCTGACCATCTAATGGATCTTCCCACCAGAAAAAAATGGATGGATTTATTATGCTTGTAAATTCCCTGAAACAATTCGAAGGAAAAAGATGATTATAGAAAAACAGGCAGAATAGACATGATTACTAGTCGAGTGTTGGTCCGACCAGAATTCGACAATACATTTCTATGGAGGGATATTTTTGAAGAAGACTCAGTTGTTCATTGTTTTGTTGGTTGTCTTGGCTCTCTCAGCTAGTGCACTCGCTCAAAAGATCGAAATCGTTTATTGGCATGCTATGAGTGGTCTAGCAGAACAAGCAATCGCCGAACAAGTCAGGCAGTTCAACGAATCACAAGACCGTATTCACGTAGAAGTGGAGTACAAAGGCTCGTATCGTGACACACTCAACGCAACACAAGCAGCAGTTCAAACCGGAAATGCACCACATGTTATTCAAAGCTTCGAGATTTCCACGCAACAATTAGTTGACATGGGTATCTTTGTACCCCTACAGCAAACCCTGCCAGCTGGGTCTGTAGATTGGCAGAAATTCTTGCCAGCAGTTGTAAACTATTACACCTTTGATGGTGTTCAATATTCCATGCCCTATAACTCGTCCAACGCCATTATGTATTACAACAAAGATGTCTTTGCTAAAGCAGGTTTGGATCCTGAGCGTCCACCAGCAACACTCGAAGAAGTCTTTGAGTATTCCAAGCAAATCGTTGAGAGCGGCGCAGCCCCTTACGGCATGACCTTCCCGCTCCACTCCTGGTTTGTTGAGCAATGGATGGCCAATATTGGCGCCATTTTGGTTAACAATGACAATGGCCGTTCTGGACGCCCAACCGAAGTCTTGTTAACCCAACCAGAAGTCATTGACATCTTCAAATGGGTTTCCAGCATGTATGATGCTGGCTACTACATTAACCCAGGTGTCGAAAACTGGTCGCAATCGAGACAGATTTTCGCGGCGCAACAAGTAGGTATGTCCATCGACTCCACAGCTGCAGTCTCCACTAAGCTTAAAGCCGGTGAAGATAATGGCTTTGAAGTTGGTACAGCGTTTATTCCTATACCTGCTGGCTATGGACGTCATGGTTCTACCATTGGTGGCGGTTCCTTGTGGGTACTAGGTGTTCACTCTGAAGAGGAAATTGCCGCTGCTGGTGAGTTTGTTGTCTTCTTGTCCAGCCCTGAAATCCAAGCCCAGTGGCATAAGGATACTGGTTACTATCCAGTGCACATTGACGCTCTCCAGGTTCTACGTGACGAGGGGTGGTTTGAAGCCAATCCAGCTTATAAGACTGCTGTCGACCAGCTCTTTGAGAGTATTCCAAGCCCAGCTAGCTTCGGCGCAGCCGTTGGCGTATTCCCAGAGATCCGTACCATCATCGTCGATGCACTCCAAGAAGTGTTCCAAAAGACCAAGACTGTGGAACAAGCTCTCGCAGACGCCAAAGTGCGTGGTGACCGTGCTATCGCCGAATACAATCGTGTTATGGGATTCTAATAAGGCTTAACTAGACAAGGGGCCTGGATCTACAGGCCCCTTTTTTGAGAGGTGATTGGAGATGGGAACTAAGTTTCCTGGGAAATTGTATCCGTTGCTCTTGTTGTTGCCAACCTTCGTTGTTATCGCCCTATTTATTTACTATCCGATGTATCAGACGATTAATATGAGTCTCTATAAATCACTGTTTATGGGCCTGAGACAGATTTACGTCGGTATCGAGAACTATATCGAACTTTTTAGTTCGACGGCCTACCGTCAGAGCTTAGTTCGGAGCTTTACCTTTGCTGGTTGTGTGGTCGCCTTGTCCATGACTATCTCGTTTTTGATGGCTATCTTGGCTAATCAGAAGGTACGTTTTGGACGTCTTTACCGAACGGCCTTGATTTGGCCCTATGCCTTATCTCCTGCAGTTGCTGGTTCCATTTTCTTGTTCATCTTTAACCCCAGTGTAGGAGTACTTAATTATCTGCTCCAGACCACCTTTGGAATCCGTCCTGACTGGATATCCAATAGCACCCTGGCCTTTACCATGGTAGTTATTGCCGCAGTATGGAAACAGCTCGGATATAATATCGTATTCTTCTTAGCGGCACTCCAGAACGTGCCAGGTGACATAGTGGAAGCCGCGGACATTGATGGTGCCAATGCCATTCAGCGCTATTGGAAGGTCATTATTCCTCTGCTTTCCCCCACAAGCTTCTTCCTCTTAACGATGAACTTGATTTATGCGTTCTTCGATACCTTTGGCCTAGTGGACGTCATGACCAGAGGGGGCCCGGTGGATGCAACCAACACACTCATTTATAATCTTTACCGTGATGCATTCCAGTATAGTCGGACTGGTTTTGCCGCAGCCCAATCCATTATGCTGTTTGGAATCGTCACTATCGTTATGATCGTCCAACTACGACTGGGCAATCGCACTGTCTATTACCAAAATGATTAGGAGGAAGACGTGATGGGATATAGAACCAAAAAGAAGCTTCTCACAGCCCTAACCCATGTGCTCTTGATCATCTGCGTGATCGCGGTGGCAAGTCCCATGATCTGGGCGATCATTGCTAGTACCCAGAGTCCATCGGAAATTTACAGCTACCCTCCCAGGTTTTCCTTCGGTTCATCGGCCAAACGCAACTTTAGTATGGCCTGGAACTATTTTGATATTGGGGTCATGATGAAAAACAGCTTGATCATTGCAGTGATCGTGACCGCAGGCAAGATCCTAATCTCGCTACTTGGAGCCTTAGCCCTAGTGTATTTCCGTTTTCCACTGCAACCCTTTGTGTTCTTTATCATCTTGCTGACCCTGATGATTCCCATTCCGGTCATCATTGTGCCGCTCTTTCGCTTTGTGAGTGACATTGGATGGGGGAACAGCTATTGGGCTTTGACATTGCCGTTTTTTGCCTCGGCAACAGGTACCTATCTGTTCCGCCAGCACTTCATGTCCATACCCGGTACCTTGGCAGAAGCAGCTCGGGTTGATGGCGCGGGGCCCTTGCGTTTTCTCTTTCAGATTTTGGTGCCCATGTCCCTCAATACGATTGGTGCCTTTTGTGTCATTCAGTTTGTTTATATGTGGAACCAATACTTGTGGCCGCTCTTAGTGATCTCTGGTCGTGACAGGCAGGTCGTGCAAGTGGCTATGCGTCAAATCACCACCGTTGGACCTGACGGACTGATTGATTGGGGAATTGCCATGGCAGGCTCCTTAATCGCCTTGCTCCCACCTTTGATTATTTTCTTCCTGTTACAAGAACAGTTTATGCGTGGGTTTGCTTTAAGCCAAGAGAAATAGGAATGGAAAAATAAAGTCCCTGGGGAGGTTTCGCCCCAGGGTTTTTTAGGCGTGATTCGTCCTCAGGATATCTAAGGCTTCTTGGGGTGGGAGGGGCCTACTGTAGAGGTAACCCTGGAAGCGATGGCAACCGTGGGCGGATAGTAACTCGAGCTGCTTGTGGCTTTCAACCCCTTCGGCCACTACATGCATTCCCAGGACCTTGCCAACGTCTATGATGCCAGCCACTAAGGAGATTGTATGGCGGTGATCCAGGTCATCGATAAAATCCTTATCAATTTTCAGTGTTGTAATAGGGAGTTGTCGCAGGTAGCTCAAGGAAGAATAGCCTGTGCCAAAGTCATCGAGTGCGATGCCGATGCCACGTCTTCTGAGCTCCTTGAGCTTCTGCTTAATTCCATCATCAAACCCCATAAACGTAGATTCTGTGATCTCGATCTCGAGAAATCTTGGGTCGAGTTGGGTTTCCTCTAAAATCTGAAAAAGGCGGTGGGTGAAATCTGGTTGCCTGAGCTGGAGGGCGGATACATTCACCGCCATGGATAAGGGAGAGAAGCCTTGTTCATGGAGCTCTCTGAGGAACAAACAGGCGTTTTTTAAAACCCAGTCGCCGATGGAAAGAATCAGACCAGATTGCTCAGCCAAGGGGATAAACCGGTGGGGAGGTACCGATCCGAGTTTAGGGTTGGTCCAGCGAAGGAGGGCCTCAAAGCCGCAGATCGTAGCGGTCTTCACATCATACTGGGGTTGGTATACGATGGACAACTCTTCATTCTCTAACGCTCCTCGTAACGCTTGATCCAGTAGCAGGCGGTCATGGATCGCTTGATTCATCCCTTCATCAAAAACCACAAAGGAGTTTGACATTTGCTCCTTCGCCCGATACATGGCCGTATCTGCGTGTTTGAGAAGTGTTTCGGGATCGGAACCATGGGCTGGATAGAAGGTAATCCCCATGCTGATAGATATATGGACAACCGTATTGCTGAGCTCAAAGGGATAGGACATGGCCTGGGGAAGGGCGTCGACAAAAGCCATAACTTCCGCCTCATGGCTGTCTTTGGCTAGAAGGACGTATTCATCGCCGCCGAGACGAAAGAGCACCCAATCCTTTGGTAGATATGTTTTAAGTCGTTCGGCGAGATTTGACAAGAGTTCATCACCTACGGCATGGCCTAGGGAGTCATTGACGTACTTGAAATTATCCACATCAAGAAAGAGTAGAGCACCATGGGCCTTAGGATCGGATAAAAGGGCTCCCAACTCTTCGTGTAAAGCAATTCGGTTCGGTAAGCCTGTAAGGCTATCATGGAGGGCAAGGTGGCGCAACTTGGCGTTAGCTTCCGCTAGTTTTTCGTGGGCAATGGCGAGCTCCCCATAGCCCTTGATGGCCTCCTTTTGGGCCTCTGCCGTCTTATGCAACGAAGCTTTGATGAGACTGTACAAAACTATAGCGGTTACAGCCACATAAACCCAGCCTTTTGTGATACTAATGACGCGAAAGGCGGACGTATCTGCGACTAAGAACTCTGTTATCTGATCAGAAAAGAGAATCCAGAGACTACCGATCACAAGGTATACCCTTGTGATTCTCCAGGCATCCCTCTCGGGTGTGGGAATCATCGCACCTCTCCTCCTCTTAGTGACTCAAATTCTTGAAAACTCAGCAAGATCCTGCGTTCCACGATTTTTCTGTCCATTGTTTTTGCTTGTTTCAAGAAGAGAGAAGTCCGTTTCACCATGCCGGAAAAAAGCTCCAGATTCCCCGGAAAAAAACTCCAAATTGGGCAGGAATATCCAAGAAAGCAGGGAATTGTTAAAAATTGAGCTGTTTGTCAGCCGCAGTGACATCGTCCCTGTAGCTTGAGGAGGGTACTGTATGTGGGAACATGGTCGGGTGCGATCCGAGCTTCTATCTAGTATTCTAGGTCACATGCGTGCGTTAATCCGTGTTTGTGATCTAGAGACGAACCGAATTCTATTCGCCAATGATGCAGCTCGCCAAGGGTTAGGTCATCAGGAAGGCCAGAGTTGCTGCGTTGATCCACACCTTGAGGTGTGTGGATGTCTCAATAATCAGCACTTGCAGGCTCATCCAGAGACGATTTTACGCTCCCGTTGGTACAGTGCCCGAGGGGATCGTTGGTATGAACGTCATCTGCAAGCGATACCCCTTGCAGACGGTCATTTCGCGCGTTTAGAGGTTCTTTTTGATCCAGGTAATGTGCAGTCCCTCCAGATCTTGCCCAGCCAAAGTGATTATGCCCTCCGCATTATTGAGTCCATTGGTGATGGCGTGATTGTAACCGACAAAAGTGGCGTTGTCACCATGATGAATCCCCAGGCGGAAAAACTTACCGGCTGGAGTGATGGGAGCGGTATCGGCCTCCATTTCTCTCAGGTGTTCCCCATTATCAATGCCCAAACCAGAATGCCTTGCGAGGATCCTGTGGATGAAGTTCTCGCGACCGGGATGATCGTTGGCTTGGCTAACCATACCGTTCTCCTCTCCAGAAGCGGCGTAGAGTATCACATTGCGGATAGTGCAGCCCCTGTGAAGGACTCAGAAGGCAAGATCCACGGGGTCATTTTGGTCTTCCGTGATGTTTCCCCAGACTACCGGCAGCGGGAAAAACTGCGTCGTAGCGAAGAACGTTTCCGGACCCTGATGGAAACATCCATTAACGCCATTGCCCTCCACGAGATCATCACCGACGATCAGCAGCGCCCCGTCGATTATCGGTTCCTAGAGGTGAACCGAGCCTTTGAGGAATTCACCGGCCTATCCGCAGCAGAACTGATAGGCAAGACGGTATTGGAGATCCTGCCAAACACGGAGCAAATTTGGATTGAAACCTATGGTAAAGTGGCCTTGACTGGAGTTCCCCAGGCGTTCGAGAACTATAGTCAAGAGCTCGATAAATACTTCACAGTACGTGCCTATAGTCCTACACTAGGCCAATTTGTCACCATTTTCGATGATATTACGGAACGGAAGAAAATGGAGGATCAACTGCGGGAGCAAGTCTACAGGGATTCCTTAACCGGCCTACATAACCGCCGCTACCTGGAAAGCCGTTTGTTGACCTTGGATAGGGACGAAGAGCTACCAATCAGCGTAATGATTGGGGATGTGAATGGTCTTAAGATTATCAATGACTCCATGGGGCATCAAAAAGGCGATCAGTTGCTTAAAGATGTAGCCTCCCTGTTTTTGGCGGTAGCTCGTCCTGGTGATGTGGTTGTTCGTTGGGGTGGCGATGAATTCCTCATGGTCTTACCCAAGACCACGTCCCTTGAGGCTCAAGCCCTGTCGTCAGAGATCACCAAGCGTTGTAGGGTGGTCAGGGAAGTTGGTTTGGTTCCCAGCATTGCCTTGGGCACTGCCACCAAGACCGAGCAGGGAGAAAGCCTCTCGGATGTTTTCCGGCGAGGGGAAACCAACATGTACCAGCAGAAACTGAGTAGTTCCCAAAGCCGCAGAAGCGCCTTGGTGTTGTCCTTACAACAGGCCTTGG
>JAAYOK010000063.1 GCA_012520355.1 Bacillota bacterium
CATACGGTACTCCAGGGAATCTTGCATTTTAACACTATGGTCCTTGAGAACCCCAGAGACGACCTCCCGAAGCTCGGTTAGGTATTCATCTGTGATACCCCGGGAAGAAATCGCGATGTCCCTAGGGTAACGAGTGGTTAAAACATCTTCGATGCCAACATAAAGGGCCACTGTGGTTGATAATGTCACCAAGACCATGGTGGAAAGAATGCAAATATTCGCTAAGCCCACAGCATTGCGCTTCATGCGATACATCAAACCGGATACTGTGGTAAAATGGTTGGGTTTATAGTAGTAACCCTTCTTTCTACGAAGCATCTTCAGGAGGGAAATGCTTCCCGATGTAAAGAGCAGATAGGTTCCTACGATCACCAGGATCACAGCCACAAAAAAGAGTGTTAGAGCTGCAATGGGTGATTTCGTGGTGAGGGCTAGATAGTAACCACTACCAAGGGAGGCCAAACCCAAGAGGGTCAAGAGCCATTTGGCCTTAGGTTCCCCCTCTCCCACTCGCCCACCACGGAGCAACTCGATGGGTTTTGCCAAATGGACCTGGCGCAAGTTGCTCAGCAAGGTCAAAAAGAAGATGATTCCAAACAGGATGATGGTAAAGACAATGGCTGAGCTTGAAATCTCAAAGCCCATCTGCACCTCAAACCGTAAGAGGCGCAGGAGGAGCAAGAACATGGCTTTGGAAAGGAGAATACCCCCGGCCAGTCCCAGCAAGATACTGCCCAGTGCGATATACATCGTCTCATACAGCATAACCCGGGCCAGATGCTTTTTCTCCATACCCAGGACGTTGAAGAGACCAAATTCCTTCTTCCTCCGTTTGATCAAAAAGCCATTGGTATAGAGCAAGAAGATGGCCGAAAAGAGACCCACAATCAAGAAGCCAAAGGATAGCATCGCCTGTAGGGTTGCGCCGCCACTCATCTGCCCTAGACCGGAGTTTTGTGACAAAGAATGCATGAGATAGTACATCATCACTGTGCAAATACAGGTCAAGAAATAAGGAAAGTAAACCTGGGAGTTCTTGCGGATATTATCGAAGGCGAGCTTCCCATAAAAAAACTTACCCACGGCGCTCACCGCCTGTAGCGATCATGGTCAAGGTGTCCGCAATCTTCTGGTACATTTCACCTTCAGACGCATCACCTTTATAAAGTTGATGGAAGATCTCACCATCCTTGATAAAAAGAACCCGCCGAGCAAAGCTGGCCGCTTTGGTGCTGTGGCTCACCATCAAGATGGTCTGGCCGTCCTCATTGATTTCCCGAAACAAGCGTAGCAGGCTATCGGTGGCCCTGGAATCTAAGGCGCCCGTGGGCTCATCGGCCAAGATCAGCTGCGGCTGGGTAATCAAAGCCCGAGCGATGGCTGCCCTTTGTTTCTCCCCACCTGACACCTCGTAGGGATACTTACCAAGGATTGGTTCAATACCCAATTTACGGGCAATGGGTCTCAGGCGTGCTTCCATTTCGTGATAAGACTTGCGGGCCAAGACCAAGGGTAAAAAGATATTGTCTTGCAGGGAAAATGTGTCTAACAAATTGAAGTCTTGGAAAACAAAACCCAGATTGTCACGGCGAAACGCCGCGATCTCCTTGGACGATATCGCTCCTAGACTACGCCCATTTAAGAGTACCTCCCCAGCTGTGGGTTTATCTAGGGCTGCCAGAATGTTCAGGAGCGTTGTCTTACCAGAACCCGATTCGCCCATGATCGCCACGTATTCGCCCTTTTCCACTCCAAAGGATACGCTAGACAGTGCTTGAACTTGATTGCCACCAAATCGAGTGGTATAGACTTTCTTGACATTTTTCACATCTAAGATATGCATACCATGACCTCCTCTATCCTTAGGTCAACTATAACAAAAGGGGGAAATGTATTGCCAGCGTTTTGGCTTACACTTCCCCGCTTAACCTTACATTCCCGTAAGGATCAAAGAATTCAACTGTATCCAGGCCAATTTTCACCTTCGTACCTTTCCCTACCTCGGATTCGATGCTAATAGTGTGGGACAACTTGTCGAGAACTCGTTTACACAAATAAAGCCCGATGCCGGTAGCCTTCTTCTCGATACGACCCGTATAGCCTGTAAATCCCTGTTCAAAGACACGGGGGAGATCTTCGGCAGCGATTCCAATTCCGGTGTCTTGGATAACAAGAACCTTCTTTTCCTGATCTTCCAGATAGATGGAGATCATGCCTTGCCTGGTGTATTTCAAGGCATTGGACAGCACCTGCCCGATGGCAAAGGCAAGCCATTTTTCATCTGTGAGTACTTCACAGGCCAGTTCCTGAAAATCGAGGCTAATTTTCTGCCGAATAAAAAGTTTTGCGTAGCGATGGAGCACCTGCCGGACAATGGGATCAAGACTCTGACGTTTCAAGACAAAATCGGTGGAAGGGCTCTCAATCCGCAAGTACTGCAAAACCAGATCTGCGTATTGCTCAATCTTGAAAAGTTCCGCCAAAAGTTCCCCTGAGTCTGCTTCGTCCTGTGACTGCAAGACCAAGCGCATGGCAGAAATCGGCGTCTTGATCTGGTGAGCCCACAAGGTATAGTATTCCATCAGTTCCCTCCGGCTCTGCTCAGCGGAAGCTGTGGCCTTCCTCTCACTTTCCTCAAGGAGGGTGATGAGCTCCTGATAGTCTTTTTCCAGGAGACTCTGTGGTCGGGGAAAACTAGCGACATCCAGAACAAGACTCTGTTTCAGGGACTGGAGCACTTGATGTTGGCGAATAAAGGAGAGCATGTCTCTGGACATTGCAAGGAGACCCACGGAAAGGCAAAGAACAATGGCATAAAGCAGGGGTTCTGCGGGGAGAGCGTAGAGGAAAAAGATCGCGACAAAAAGTACGACGCATGTTCCGAAAAAGCCGATGGTTCCTCTGCGCATCCGTAAATAGGAAATGAGTACCTCTTGTTTGCTCATGGAACCTCATACCCCATACCTTTTTTGGTTGTGATAAAGTCCTTGAGTCCAAGGGTTTCCAGTTTTCGGCGCAGTCTTGTGACATTAACGGTAAGGGTGTTGTCATCGACGAAACTGTCCGTTTCCCAAAGCATGGTCATGAGAGCATCCCTGGAAACCACTTTTCCGCTCCTCTCCATAAGCATCTTCAAGATCTTGTATTCGTTCCGTGTCAAGTCCGTCCGCTCGCCTCGATAACTGAGGGACGCATCATCCGTATTGAGAATGGCGCCCTTGTGTTCCAGCAGATTGGTCTGTCCTGCAAAGTCGTAGGTGCGGCGGAGCATGGCCTGTACCTTAGCGGTCAAGACGGAGAGGTCAAAGGGTTTGGCGATGAAGTCATCACCACCCATGTTCATAGCCATCACGATGTTCATATTATCTGAAGCAGATGAAATGAAGATAATAGGGACCTTGGAGTGCCTGCGAATTTCACTACACCAATGGTAGCCATTGTAGAAGGGGAGTGCGATGTCAAGCAAGACCAATTGCGGGTCAAAGGCGACAAAGTGAGCCAGAACGTCTTCAAACTCGGTGGCGCATTCTACTTCATAGCCCCAGCTCTTGATGTGTTTTTCCATCGTCTTGGCAATCACCATATCATCCTCAACGATTAGGATACGATACATACCGCTCCTCCTTCCTTCTTTCGTTTCTAAGGTTTTTTGCGCTACTTACAAGAGTCCCTTCAAATCCGCGATAAACTCATCCACAGCGTCTTCCCGAGTGGCCCAGGATGTGACAAGTCGGATCATGGTATGATCTGCATCCACCTTCTTTTGAATCTCAAAGGAATAGTCCTCGGCGAGCCTTTCCATAACTCGGTTGGGCAGAACAGGGAAAATCTGGTTCGAAGGCGAGTGGAGTAACAAAGGACAGTTGCGTGAAAGTAAGGCGTCTTGGATCTTTTCTGCCATGGTATTGGCATGCTCAGCTAGGTCAAAGAAGAGATTGTCGCGGAACAGTTCCCTAAACTGGATCCCCAGCAAACGTCCCTTCGCTAACAAGGCGCCTTTTTGCTTGATATGAAAGCGGAAGTCTTCTTTTAAGTGATCCGTACAGATGACCAGTGCTTCCCCGATTAAGGCGCCATTCTTGGTTCCTCCAATGTAAAAGGCATCAACGAGGTTTGCGATCTCGCTTAAGGTGAGATCGTTTTCCCGAGATGTTAGGGCGGATCCGAGCCGAGCGCCATCCATAAAGAGCAAGAGTTTGCGTTGCCGACAGGCGCTACTTAAGGCCTCGAGCTCTGCCTTCGTATAAATGGAGCCCACTTCGGTGGCGTTTGAGATATAGACGAGCCTCGGCTTAACCATATGCTCGTCGGTATGTGCATCCACAGCCTGCTCAATATCGGATGGGGAGAGTTTGCCGTCCCTTCCCTCCATGGTGATGATCTTGTGTCCAGTAGCCTCAATGGCACCGGTTTCGTGGACCTCAATATGGCCAGTCAAAGGGGCAATCACTGCCTCGTGGGGCCTGAGAAAGGCGGAAATGGCAATGAGATTGGTCTGGGTGCCTCCTGGGATCAGATGAATATCCACATCGTCTCGACCCAGCTTGCCTTTGATGAGCTCTGCGGCTTCCAAGCAGAACCTGTCTTCCCCGTAACCGACGGTTTGCTCGAGATTCGTTTCCACCAGGGCCTTAAGAATTTGCGGATGCGCTCCTTCACTGTAATCGTTTCTAAAACTGTATTTTTTCAGACTGCTCATGAGCTCTAGCCTCCACTCCAAAATGATTCGATGTACCGTTTCGTTCAGCGGAACTCGCCTTGCGCTTGTGTTCACTTGTGTTACAATACCTTTTCGCCATGGGCAGGAAAGTCCCTGTCCACTGGGCCTATGAACTTCCTCCGAAATTCGTCAAATTGCGTGGGGGCCTGGCCCCGACACAATTCTCATTTTTGCGGGAGGTTATCCCCAACTTGCGACTTGGGCATAAGCTACATAAAGTACGCCATAAGGAGGGATTACACTGGGAAGCAATAATCCAAGTCGGGTGCCAAATTTTGTTTCAGCCCAAACCCATGTTCACGAAGTGCAGGGTAGCACCATGCTCTTTGAAGGAATTCCTCACAATCACCGCTTTGCTGGGATGACAGGAGAAGTGATTCCGGTTGGAGACAATCATGTTCATACCTTCACCACCGATACAGACTTCACCCTGTTGCACCTGCACGAGGTAGGTGGAACCACTGGTTTGGCCATTCCTGTGGGAAACGGCAGGCACATCCATGCCATGTCTGGAATCACGACACTCAACCGCGATCACGTCCACGAGTTTTTGTTTACAACACTCATCGATGATCCATTGAGAACGTAAAAGTGAGCACGGAAGTGGAATGTAGGAGAGAATCCCAGGCAGAAATGACCCCTCTGGCTGGGATTGCTCTATCCACTAGATCAGGATCAATTCTTCCTGTCTACCAGAGAGGAAATCCACCCTTTGATCCTTACAGATATCTTCCTCCAAGTACATGTAAACAAGCTGCCCGTCCCAAGCCTGCACCTTGTCTGCCACATTCAATTCCAAGGCGTACATCGTTTGGTCAAGAATTTCCCGTTCCCCAGTAACAGGTACAAAGCCCTGCAAGTCAAACCGGCCGATGCTTGGACCCGCACCATGGCCAAAGGTTCCAATGGGATGCGTGTAGATCATGGCCTGGATTCCCTCTTCTTTCGCCACCTCCATGGAGGAAAAGAAGGCGTCATTACCCGTTCGCGAGTGTTCCATCTGCTCCCTGACAATGTCCTGAAGTCTCTTGGCCTTGGCAAAAAGGTCGAAAAATTCCTGGGGTGCACTAGAACCATCCTCGCCGCGCACATAGGCCATCCACTGCAGATCGGTGTGGAGCTGGAGATATGTACCCTTCAATCCTATGTCACAGTGGAGCAAGTCACCTGGGAGAATCACTTCATTCACCATCATGGAGTTATCACTACCTTGGCGCTGCAAATTCACATCGGGTCCAAACCAATAGGAAAAGCCTAGACGATTGATCACATCACGCATGAACCACTCCACATCGGTTGTGGTGGTTTTCCCAGGAGTAATCACATTCCGTGAAAAAGAGTAACGAATAATGTCCGACGTGATCTCCACGAGCACTCCCATGGTCTGTTTCTCCAAGGGGGTAACCCTTTGCAGCCAACGTAGGGAGAGTTCCTCACCATCGACCAGTCTTGCTCCATACTTGCCTAGTGTTTCTTGCATTTGCTGGTACATGCTAGCCGATAATCCATCACAGAACCCATCGACTCTACTTCTGTTGATGGCAATATGATCTGGGTTACATTCTTGGACAATCCGTGCCAGTGTCTGCCAAATATCTTCCTCGGGCTTTTGTACCCTTTCGTAGATCGATTCCATCTCTGGAGACGAACGTCCAATCACCATCTTACGAACCGAGCCAGTTGCCTTATTCCGATGGAAAGCCAGCATCCCATTGCGCCTCACGTCCAGCATATCCCAAGGGTACAGCGTCTTGAGAACTGGATCCATGCAGTTCTCACGTCCAGCAATAATCCAGAAATCAAAGCCCGCTTCTTCCATAGCCCAAGGGAGAACCTGCTCCAGTCTTTCCTTGAGAATGGCTACGTTTCGATCTGCTTGGGCTTGGAGTGGCATGAGACCCTCGGCTGTAAGCTTGCTTTCGATCTGTTCGATTAAGTTTCTATGCATATGACACCTCATTTCCTGTTTTTTCTTTTATGGCACACCTTGAGCCCTTTCAGGCAAGCCTTACTACGCAGGAAAACCGTCCTCTTTGCCGAAAAGCCTAGGATATCGAGAGGAGTGCTAGTATGCCAGATATGCTCGTCAAATTATATGAACTACCTAAAGTTGAACCGATTTTGCAGCTGATGGAAGAACAGAATATCTCCATCCGCCTGGGAATCCCCCCAGAGAAGCATGTAGTCTTAGATTGGATCGGAGAGTATTTCGGCGAGGCCTGGGTGAGCGAAGCAGATGTGGCGTTTTCCCAAAAGCCTAGCACCATTTATCTTGCCATTGACCAAGAGAAGCAACAACTCGTTGGTTTTGGCTGTTTTGAAACCACGTGTAAAGGGTTTTTCGGCCCCACCGGAGTCCATCCTGACTACCGTGGACGAGACATCGGCAAGGCCCTGCTCCTAGCTTGTCTACATGGCCTAGCCAATTTGGGTTATGCTTATGGGGTGATCGGAGGCGCAGGCCCCGTTGAGTTTTACAGAAAGGTTGTGGGGGCCACGGAAATCCCTGATTCTGTTCCAGGCATCTACCGGGGTATGCTTCGCAGGAACGCTCCTACACCCAACCAGGACTAAGCAAAGGAGAAGGGGCCTGTCCCTCGATCAATTAGAACAATTTAGCTGGAATTCGTCGAATTGATCGAGGGACAGGCCCCTTGTCACCTGATATCTTCGTCATATAATAGAGTAGGGTAACCATTTCCACGGCTACCCCCTCGTCAAACCGCACGTGCCCTACTAAGGCATACGGCTTTCCCACATGTTTTCTTGAGTGTTAATTGGCTGTCACGTAACTTTGTGCAGCTCG
>JAAYOK010000064.1 GCA_012520355.1 Bacillota bacterium
CAACACATTTACCACAGGCAGTACAGTTCTCTTCGATGACAACAGGTAGCCCATTTTTTTCCATATACATAGCGTCAAATTGGCAAGCCGCAACACAGGAACCATAGCCCAGGCAACCATAGGAACAAGCCTTGTCGCCACCTTGGGTAGCATGGGCAATTCTACAATCTCTCGGCCCATCATAGCCGCCTCGCTGTTTGGCTTCTTCCAGGCCGCCCTTGCACAAAACTTGGGCTACTTTCCTCTTGATGCCGTCAGATTCTACTCCCATAATGGCGGCAACCATTTTGGCTACAGCAGCGCCCCCTACAGGGCAACCATTCACCACTGCTGCTCCGGTAGCAACACCTTCAGCAAAGGCGCTACAACCAGCAAATCCACAAGCTCCGCAGTTGACACCTGGCAGAACCCCTTCAATCTCTTCGATCCGCGGATCGGTTTCTACGTGGAATTTCTTCGATGCTACCGCCAAGCCAAAAGCAAACAAGGCCGACATAGCACCCATACTGACGAGGGAAACAAGCGTGGTATTCAATGAAAACCCCTCCTAACTAGACTAAACAAGTCCGGCAAAGCCTCCAAAGGCGAGAGACAACAAACCGGCCAGAATAAACGCAATACCAACACCTCTGAGAGGTTTGGGAATATCTGCAAACTGCAATTCCTCGCGGATCCCAGCCATAAGCATTAGAGCCAAGGTGAAACCAAGTCCTGCACCGAGCCCAAAGATTACAGTCTCAATGAAGGAATACGCATTTTGTACTCCCATAATGGCAAAGCCCAAGATTGCACAGTTGGTAGTGATGAGGGGAAGGAAAATTCCCATCGCGCGATACAAACCAGGACTCGTCTTATGCAAGAACATTTCCACCAACTGCACCATGGCGGCAATGACCAAGATAAAGGAGAGTGTTTGCAAAAAGGGTAAGCCAAGTGGTTCCAAAATGAACCACTGGATGAGCCAGGTAGCCGCGGCGGCAACAACCATAACAAAGGTTGTCGCTAGCCCCATACCGATGGCCGAATCAACGTCCTTAGAAACACCCATAAAGGGGCAGATTCCCAAGAAACGCACTAAGACAAAGTTATTGACAAGCAGTGCGCTGAGTAAAATCGTAAACAAACTCATGGATGTCGCCTCCTAACTAGCCATCTTCTTTTGCCGGGCACTAATCATATTCATCATGGCCATCAAAAGGCCAAGGGTAATGAATGCACCAGGCGGTAGGGACATGATCCCCAGAGTCGTTGCTCCATCTGAAACAAGGGCATGACCGAAAAAGGAACCAGAGCCAAGAAGTTCACGAATAGCGCCGAGCAAGGTTAAGGCCCAGGTAAAGCCAAGACCCATACCAATCCCATCAACGGCAGAACGAAGCACCGAGTTCTTGGCAGCAAAGGCTTCAGCACGCCCTAACACAACACAGTTAACGACAATGAGGGGAATAAAGAGGCCAAGCACACTGTGCAAATCAGGTAGATAAGCATGCATAACCAGATCCACGATAGTTACAAAGGTCGCAATCACAATGATATAAGCTGGAATCCGAACCTTGGCAGGAATCAAGTTCTTCAAGAGACTGATTAGAGCACTGGAGCAAATGAGAACTAGAGTTGTCGCCAGGCCCATGGAAAGTCCGTTAATGGCACTCGTCGTCACGGCCAAGACAGGACAAAGACCAATATTCAATCGGAATGTCGGGTTCTCGGCCCACAAACCGCGCACAAAGTCCTTCCACATAGTTACTCTCCTCCCCTATAGACTGCTAATGTATCACTCAAGCCTCGACGAATCGCATCGGTTGCGGCTGTCGCAGAAACAGTGGCCCCAGAGAGGTTATCAATATCTTGACCAATCGTAATAGGATCTTCCACCGTCTTACCGACAAAACGGCTCCGGAAGCTTTCCCCTTCAATTCGGTCACCTAGACCTGGCGTTTCACTATGGGAAAGAACCTTAATGTTGAGAATCTGATCTGTCGCCTCATCGACACCGACCAAGATGCGAATAACGCCGCCATAACCATTAGCCTCACCAACGAAGGCATAGCCAATGATCTCGCCCTGTGCATCGAGGCCTTGGTAAATCAGGGTCGTTTCTTGCTCTGCTTCCCGCATTTCCTGGGGATCATCGACACGAAGTTCATGGGCTTGGCGCCGAATGATCTCAACGCTGGCTGTACCTGGTAATACTTCATAAACTGAACTTTCCAAAGCACGAGCAGCATTCTCTTCAATGATAACACTTGTTGTCCCATAAACTACAGACAAAATGCCCGCAGAAACCATGCCAATGATTGCTAGCACTACGACCATTCTAAGGGATTCATTCACTGATCTTCACCCCTTGACCATAGATTCGCGGACGAGTCCAACGGTTGATCAGCGGAGTCACTGCATTCATGAGCAGAATCGCATAGACAACGCCCTCAGTATGACTTCCCCACGTCCGAATCAACATGATGATGACACCAATACCTAGGCCGAAAATCCAACGTCCCACCTTTGTAATCGGTGATGTAACTGGATCTGTGGCCATAAAGACCGCACCAAACAAGACACTACCAGATAACAAATGGAAGATCGGACTTTGCCCCGTGGCCAGCGCCATAATGACTACGGCCCCAAAAATACCGACGGGAACCCGGTAATCTAGATAACCTCGGTAAAAGAGGTAAATGCCACCGAGTAGAATCGCCAAAGCCGAGGTTTCTCCCAGGGAACCTGCTACCGATCCGAAGAACAAGTCAGGAATACTCACAGCACCCTCACCGAGCATCAGAGGTGTAGCAGAGGTAAAGGTATCAACGGGAGGGACCCAACTTGCAGTCATGGCAGTCACAAAAGACACCGCTAGAATGGCCCTACCAACGAGGGCTGGGTTAAAGGGATTCTGTCCCAGTCCGCCAAAGATCATCTTGCCAATGGAAATAGCGAAGATTGCACCTAAAATCATCATCCAGCTTGGTAGACTCGGTGGTACAATCAAAGCCAAAAGCACACCTGTAACCAGAGCACTTCCATCTCCTACACGAATCGGTTGCTTGCGTAGACGCTGGAAAATCGCTTCTGTTGCGATAGCAGCCGCAGCAGATAAGAGCACAAGGCGGACCGCATCGAACCGGAAAAAGTAAATGGATGCAGCCAGCACTGGAAGTAGTGCCACCAGCACAGCAAACATTGCCTTTTCCGTTGTATCGTTATCCCGAATATGGGGAGACGGCGAAACAACTAATTTTAAATCATCCATGGCCCCACCCTCCTCTAACTTGATATTTTATCTCGAGCAATAATTTCCATCTTAGCAAAGCGGATGTATTGCAAGAGAGGCCGTTTTGCAGGACAAATGAATTCACACGCCCCGCACTCGATGCAATCTAGCGCGCCAAATTCCCGAGCCTCATCAAAACGCTCGTTGAGGCCAAAGGTCTCGAGTTTTAAGGGCAATAGGTTCGCTGGGCAGACATCAACACAGCGTGCACAGCGGATACAAGGAGAAGGATTTGGTGTTACACTCTCCCCTTGGGCAAAGGCAATGACGCATGTTGTCGTCTTCATCACAGGTGTTTGCAGATCAAATTGTGCTGCACCGATGAGGGCGCCATTCAAGACAACCTTGCCAACCTCTTGGTTAAAACCACCCAGGGCTTGCACTATATACTCCAGTGGTGTTCCAATGGGAACCATAAAGTTACCAGACTGGGCAAAGGGCTTGCCAGTAATGGTCACAACGCGGGAAATCAAGGGTTCGCCGTCCCGCAAAGCCAGAGCTACAGCCCTTGCCGTTGCAACGTTAGACACTATGGCACCCGCTTGATGAGGAAGTCCACCACTTGGAACTTCTTTACCCGTTACCGCTTGAATGAGTTGCCTTTCCCCACCATTAGGATACTTGGCAGGCAAGGTCACAATCTCAATGGAACCTGCCTGAGCCTTAAGGGCTGCATAGGCCTCTCGTTGGTTATCGCTCAGGGCAATAACGATCTTTCGGGCACCTGCTGCTTTGGCCATGAGCTTGGCACCTAGGACCACATCCTCAGGATACTCCATCATGACCTGTGCATCACTAGTGGAATAAGGATCACATTCACAACCATTAATGATGAAATAATCGGGAGTATGGCTCTTGGGTGAACTCAGCTTTTCTGCTGTGGGATAACCTTCTCCACCCATACCTACGATACCGGCTTCTCTGATCCGTTCAAGAATGGTCTTGCCGTCAAGTTGTACCGGATCAGGATGACCCTTCCTTTCCACCCAAGTCTCGTTACCATCGTTCTCTATTACAATACTTGTAATAGAATGGCCAGACTGATGAGCCCTTGGTTCAATTGCTACCACCTTGCCTGATACTGGCGAGTGTACGGGAGCGCTCATTGCATCGCCTGCTTCAGCCAGTACCTGCCCCTTTAGCACCTCATCACCTTTGGCCACAACTGGCTTGGCTTCGACACCACTATGCTGCAAGAGTGGTACAACCAAGGTTTCTGGTGCCCCCAGATGCTCAATGGGAGTGCCTGCAGTACTTGCTTTAGCGCTCTTCGGAACGATTCCTCCGAAAAACGATCCTACTCGTCGCATGTATCAAATCACCTCACACTCTCTAGTTTTACTTATGCTGCCCACCGTAGAACAGTAAGGGTTGTACATCGTCTACTCCCGGACAAATAGTACCCCGTGCTCCACCAACTCTCTGGTATTGCACGAGGATCCGTGAGCATCTACCGTGTACGTTCCTAAGTATTCTTGTCTGGCGGGATGAATCCTGCAAGAAATTAATATTTCAGATCAACAAAGCCAAGTTGGCGCCACGCCTCATAAACAACGATCGATACCGTGTTCGCCAGGTTGAGGGAGCGGACATTCTGTTGCGGCAAAGTAATGACAGAATCCTGATAACGCTCCACCAACTCTGGGGCTAAGCCCTTGGTTTCACTACCGAAAACGAGGTAATCTCCCCCTTGGTACTCCACCTCCGAATAAAGATGACTCCCCCCTGTTTCCACCAAGAAAAGCCGTTCTGGCTTCCTGGACTGAAGGAAACTTGCAAAGGAGTCATGGGTATAAAGCTTGAGATGATCCCAATAATCCAATCCAGCCCGCTTCAGCTTAGGGTCACTGAGATAAAAACCCAAGGGTCGAATCAAATGGAGTGGCGATCCTGTCGCAACACAAAGCCTTGCAATGTTACCGGTATTAGCCGGAATCTCTGGTTCTACTAAGACGACATGCATGGATTATCCTCAATCCTCCAGTTACGCGACGAATGAGGGCCTTTTGCGCCCCCACCTGTTTGCCACGGTCTTAAAATATATAGCGTACAAAGGCCTGCATTTGGTCTTGGGTCATTCCCACACCAAGAGTCATTGGTAGCTCCGTCATGGATAACAAGACATGAAAACTAACTCCCTCATTGACGAGCATGATGTCTAGTTTCAAGCGCTCCGTCGGTTCAGCATAGCTCATCCCCACACCGAAATCGGTACCAAGGGAGAGGGAAAAACGCCAGATACCTTGCCTGGTAAACTGGATATACGGACTGATGCTATACTCAAATTGCCCCAGCTCCGATACGAACAGCTGGGCTGTACCGGCTAGACCATGTCCAACTTCCCCATACATACGATTAAACTCGCCGTAGGCACCGACATGGGGATCGGCTGGAGTCATAAAGGTGGATAAAATGGGCCGTCTGGTGTTACCGGCAAAAAGCTCCAGGGTATAACCTACATTACCCATAAAAACCTGTTTGTGTCCGCCAAACCAGCTCGAAGCCTCATCGTTTCCGGCTAAGTGGGTTAGGTAACCACCAATGCCAGTCTTTTCGTACCCAAACAGACCAAGGGACCGAATGGTCTCTTGACTCAGCTCCAAGCCTGGCTGCCATCCCTCTGATCCGAAACCAAAAGGCATATCTTCCGCACTAAAAGCAAAGACATGACTGGCAGAGCCTAATGCTAAGATCCCAATTGTGCAAATAATGAGTAGAATACGGGATCTAGAACCCAACGACCACCACTCCCTTACATCCGAACTTCCTTGGCCCTCGGCAAACTGGTCAATTCTTCAGCACTCAATTCTGGATCGATAACGACATTGGAGATGACCAAGCTCCCAGGTGGTTCCCCTTCCACCACGGTTATCTCGTGGGGGAACCAAGTATCATCCTTGACACTAACATGCAGAAGTTCATCTTCTGTCACCACTTCTAACTGGTAGGTTGTAACACCTTCCACTTCCACTACTTCTAAGACATCCACACTATACTGGGAAAAATCAAAAAAGGTATTGAGATCGGCGATACTCAGAGTGGACAATACTTCCTTGCTCGCATCTTCTAATCCTCGTACAGCGATCTGGTTATTGATGGGCTGATAGATGCGAACTTCCATCTTCTCCTGCTCCGCTACGAGAATCTGACCTCGCATGGCACTTGGCTCCAGAAACTCCACTCGAGCAATAACGTCTTCTACACTCGCTAACAGATGAACAAAAACTCTTTCAATGCGTTGGCCCCTCATCTCGGTGACTTCCACATCCATGGTAATCGTCTGAATGCCTGATACTGCGTTCTTGATCTTTTCTACCACTTCAGTTGCTTCATCCGAGATTTTGATTTCCTGCATAACTTCATTATACTTCTCCAAGACGGGGTCTTTTTCCTTTTCCTCATTCAGAGAAGGTTGGCTTAAATCGAGTTGAATCGTGCCAGGCAGACTTGCAGCTGAACCTAGACTGGAGAAAGCAAATAATACGACAAATACAATAGGAAATAATGATGAATAACGTTTCATGTTTAACGACTCCTCAGTCAAATTTGGCTTTAGCCGGTTGCACTCACACTTAACAAGTTGTACAATGAGTTGGTGAATACCCTGTATTCATCTAGTTGTCTGAAAGGAGGGTTGCCGCATGCCCATCTACGAATACAAATGTGCCAAGTGTGGTCACTTCGAACAACAACAGAGTATTAAAGATAATCCACTTGCCCATTGCCCAACTTGCCATGGTCCAGTTCAGCGTTTGATTAGCAAGTCCGTCGGCATCATATTTAAAGGGTCTGGATTCTATATTAATGATAGCAAAAGTGATTCCAAGGGTTCGAGCGAAACCCCTGCTTCGTAAGAATCGGCACCTTCACCGGAAGGTGCTTTTTTCATCAATAGCCTAGGGAAGCAGAAACTCGATTGATCTGGGGATATCCCGTTTCGATAAAGTGCTGCCAGTTCTGGAAAAAGAGCTGAAGCGAACGCTCTTTGAGAAGCGCAGTATACCCACTATTATGTGGGGTAACAATCACATTCGGCATGGACCACAGCGGACTTTCAGTAGGTAATGGCTCGGGCGATGTCACATCCAAAGCAGCACCTGCGATCCATTTTTCTTCCAGGGCCTGAATCAAGTCGTCGGTGGGAATCAGACTCCCCCTACCCACATTGACCACGATGGCGTGCTTGGGGAGGCGTTTCAGGCGTTCCTTATGCAAAAACCCTATCGTTTTCGGAGTTTCAGGTAGCGCACAGACTAGGTAGTCCAACGTGGGAAGATGATCATCAAATACATCCATGCCATAGGCATCGTCTGTGGGATGCTGGCGAAACCCCACCACCTTACAGTCAAAGCCCGCGAGCCTTCTTGCCACCTGGCGTCCAATATCACCGAAACCGAGGATACCCACGGTGGCCCCTGTTAATTCCCTAAATGGAATCGGCAAGCGGGGCTGCCAGACCCTTTGGTTTTGCTGATCACGGGCCAAATGGAGCCCCCTGTTAAAGCTTAAGATCATCCCAAGAACATGCTCACTAATATTGGAGCCAAAGCTACCACGCCCATTGGTGAGAATCATCTGGGGATTTCCCCACTTCGCTGCCAGAATGGACTCTACTCCGGCAAAAGGAGTCTGCATCCAGCGACACTTCACTGCATACTGCAGAATCGGTGCGGCGTCAAATCCGCCGAAGATCACATCAGCCATGGGGGCATGCTGCCGAGCTTCCTCTTGGGTAAATCCCTTCAGCACGGTCGCGCCTGTCTTAGCCTGAATGAACTCCAAATCGTAGTCCGAAAGATGCTGCCAAGTCACTAAGAGGTTCATCTGTCTCTCCTTTTACGGTACTGTGAGTGACGGTCTGGTGAGCCGAATCGTGTGCCCTTCTCTAATCACCTGTGGAGAGAGAATTCTCTGCCGTTGCAATACCTGAGGAATGGGACTCGGTATCCAAACCGCTTCTACTTGCGGCTCCCTCGTCTGGTACCAGGTGTCTTCCTGGACAAAATACAGCCCTGTCTCAAGCCAAAGCCCGGTGTCACCAGAACACTCAGGGCCTAAGGAAAAAATCACATCCACGTCTGTATAGGCGATTCGAATTTCTGGACCCCCTGGTCCTACCACATGGAGGGCCACTTGCCTTTCATCTGGCGACCAGCTTAGGTCAGTGAGCTCTTGGCCAACAAAGCCTATGCTCCGAACCAGGTTCCCCCGGCGATCACAGATCCACACCAGTCCCTTAGAATCACCGTCCCCGATCACAGCGACAAATTGGCCCTGGGGTGACCAGGCAAAATCCTTAACCCTCGCCCCCTCAAGCCAACGTTGAGGCGCCTCTGTAGCTTCTGCTAGACACACCTCAAGGCCGGTTTGTCCTGCGTCGATCCGAATCAAATACCGGCCTTCCGGATCTTCTTTTCGCTGATCTTCCTTGGAATTCCTGCCGGCCTCTAATCTTTCTAGAAGACCTCGCTCTTGTACAACTCGAGGAGGAGACCAGAATGTATAGAGGTTGGCTGCCAGCCGTTCTCGGCGATCTTTGCTCTCCGGATGCGTGCGAAAAACCTTCATGGGTAAATCCTCCGCAGGAGTGGAAAACAAGTCATCCAAAAGACGAACGGCACCCACCCCGTCAAAACCGGCTTGAATGGCGAGCTGTTGACCATAAAGATCCGCCTCATACTCTGCCTCGCGACCCCAACCTAGGTTTAAGAGCTGTACCAACGTGACACTAGCGACACGCAACAAATCGGCGGAAGCCAAGTCTAGAGCCAGCGCGCCCACTTCGAAAAGGACGGTCAGTCCCAATTGCCGGAAAACCGCATGTAACCCATGCTTCTTCTCTACATGGGCAATTTCATGCCCCAAAACCGCAGCCAGCTTCGCCTCATCCTCCCCAATGGCCTGGACCAAGCCTCTGGTGATAAAAATGAAACCTCCCGGTAAGGAAAAGGCATTCAGTTCGGAGGAATTTAGCACTATTAAAGTATACTCCAAATCATCCCTTTCTGCCACCTGAACCAGGCGAGAAAACACCTCCTCAACCCAGAGCCGTTTGTGGATGGGCAGAACATGTTCCCCACCATATTGTTTAAGAATTTCGGGTACCGCACTCTTACCCAAACTACCCTCAAAACGAGGTAGCAAAGCTTGGGCTTGCACCGGTGGTATGGAGACCACCAGAAGTGTCACGATGAGGATGGCTGTTATCAGTCCCTTGCCTACTTTATACTCACTCAAAACAACCACCGCCAATGAATCAAGATGTCCTCAAAAAATGAACCTTCCACCTCCAAAGAAGAATCACCACTAACCGCGATGGAAAAGCCTGTTTGGCCCGGGAGCAAGAAGAAGATCCGATACTCCGTGAGGGTATTACCACGGGAATCTTGATAGCTATAGCTACAGGAAAAGCCCCATTGTCCAGCAACATAGATGGCCTCAGGCTCCTCATGGAGCTGAAACTGATCCAAACCGCCAGGTGAGGCAAAGAGCTCTAAAGAACGTTCAGCAAGTTCCTTTGCAGATTCATAGATGGTCTTCCCTAGGGACTCAAAGTAGAGGAGATCATAATCTGCCTCTCCATAAAAGACAATGAGTTGGGGCGTACTAAGGTGGGCCTGGAACACCCACTGATCGGGGATCAATGTACTATAAGTTCCCCCAGGATCAACAAAAAGAAAGCCCTGGGCTGAGGCGAGCCCAAAAAGACTGGTCACGAACAATAAGGCTACAAGGAGCCCTAAGATAGGTCTTACCATCCACCTCCGCCCCTTTCCTTCATGCTGAATCACGCACCACCAAATTCGCCGGGAGCATTTGATGCTGGGGAAAGACTCCCGGGCCATAAAGCTGAGCAACTAACATCTGCACCGCGATTTGCCCTAGTTCATAAATGGGTACATGTACCGAAGTTAAGGCAGGTTGCACGCAGGCTCCTAAGATCGTGTTGTTAAAGCCAACCACGGCCACTTCACGTCCAACGACGATGTTCCGTTCCTGCAGAGCTCGCATGGCACCGATAGCAATCAAGTCATCCACCGCAAAAAGGGCAGTAAAGTCTGGATCTCGCCTGAGGAGTCGCAACGTCGCTTGGTATCCACCTTCCACAGAAAACTCTGAATGCTCCACAAGGCCCGCTGGAACCTTTAAACCCCGTTCTAAAAAGGCGTTTTGGTAGCCAAGGCGTCGGTCCACACTGACCACATAGCGGGGATCCCCATCAAGACAGGCTATGCGCTGATGACCCTTGTTTAAGAGGTACTGAACCGCGGTCTTGGCATCGGCCATATTGTCATTATTGACCCAGTTGATTTCTGCCTGATCCTCAGGGCGCCCGATGAGAACGAAAGGAAAACCATCACTTTGCAGACGTGGTATAAGTTGGTCGTCTCGATGAGAAGCTAAGAGTATTACTCCATCCACCCGGCGTTGCCGCAGAAGATCGAGACACTCTTCATCCTCCTGTTGGAAGGTTCTACTCGTGGAGAGGACAAGACTCAAGCGATGTTTGTAGGCCACAGAGGAAATTCCTTGAATCACAGCGGGAAAGAAAGGATTGGCGAAGTCTTCCTCCGTTAAACGAGCCCTGATGACCCCAATACTATTACTGGTCTGATTCACTAAACTTCGGGCAATGGCATTGGGATAATAACCAAGCTCATCCATGATAGCCCGCACCCTTTCCTTCGTACTAGGACTGATGCGGGGATGATCGGCGATCACCCGACTCACCGTTGAAGGAGACACGCCGGCACGTTTAGCTACATCCTTAATCGTTACGTTCACACTTGCCACCATGACCACAACTCTCTAAAGGGCAATTATCGCTACCTTATTACTACAAAACTGACGCTGATTCCTTCCTAAGGACTCTGATCTGGAGGTGGTCTTCTGGCCAAACTTACATCCAAAGTATTCGCAGGAGCCCTTGGCCTTGTGGGTGGATTCTGGGGCATGCGCTTTCTGGTCACCGGACTCAGCCGCACTGCCATTCGGATCATGATGACTGATCCCTACTTGGAAAACCTGGCAGAGCTCGTTACCGCAACCAAACGTACAGGGGTCCAAAACATCCTGGAAACCAATCTCCGCTCCCAAAGGGCAGCGGTCTTACAGCGCCCCCTCGGTAGCCCCCGCAAGTTCATTGGCTTCGATGGTCTGATGTTTGTGGGCGCCTACCTTGATCGCCTACCTTTGTCCCATACCATCCCTGTTTATACCGATGTGGTGATCGGTCCTAGGGCAGCCAAGCCACTGCTTCTGAAGACTCCCTTAATGGTCTCTGGTATGGCTTATAAGACGGCACTTTCAGCTCGCATGAAGTACGCCTTCGCCAGGGGAGCCACCCTGGCTAAAACCGCGACCAACACGGGTGAAGGTCCCTACTTACCGAAAGAGCGGGCCCTGGCGGATCGCCTCATCGTCCAATATCCACGACAGCCCCTTTACCGCACCTACGAGATGCTGAGGCAAGCTGATGCCATCGAGCTCCAACTGGGCCAAGGTGCGAGCGCAGGAGGGAAGCAAGCACCCTTTCCCCATCTGATCAAAACCACACTACCGGCCTTGCGCGATCCCAAGGATCTCCCCCGGCTCATCGCCTTTCTTAAGCAAGCTGGGGAAGGAGTGCCCGTTGGGGTTAAGTTTAGCTTTACAAACAATCTAGAACGTGAGCTTGATCATTGTCTCGAAGCAGGCGTCGACTTCATAGCCTTGGAAGGAGCCCAGGCAGCGACAATCGCTGCTCCCCCCATATTAGAGGATGACTTTGGCTTGCCCACGATTATGGGTTTGCCTCGAGCCGCCAAGCACCTCACAAAGCGTGGAGCAAATGGAGTCAGCCTCATTGTCTCAGGGGGTTTTGTCACACCAGGAGAGTGCCTCAAAGCTCTGGCCCTCGGGGCTGA